>CAUSFO010000064.1:0-9879 GCA_963530895.1 uncultured Flavobacteriaceae bacterium
TTAAAAGAAAAAATATATTTTTGCCACCGAACAAATATTAAATATTTTATTTATGAAAAAATTAGTGTTAAAATCAGCTCTAGTATTAGGAGTAATTTTAAGTGTGGCATCTTGTAAAAAAGAAGACAAAAAAGATGCACATGCTGACCACAAAAAAGAAAGAAAACATAAATCTGAGTATGAAAAAACAAGAGAGGTAGATGATATTGAAATCACAGAATACCATGTCTTGTCAGAAGAAGAACAAAAAAAACTAACTCCTGATATGGTACTTCAGCAACTGGCTGCTGGTAATGAGCGTTTTAGAACAGGAGCAATCACAGCCAGAGACCACTCTACTGCTGTATTGCAAGCAGTGGACGGGCAATATCCAAAGGCTTTTGTGCTTAGCTGTATAGATAGTAGAGTTCCTGTAGAGGATGTTTTAGACCAAGGTATCGGTGACCTGTTCGTAGGAAGGGTAGCTGGTAACTTCGTAGATGTAGACCAATTAGGAAGTATGGAATATGCAGTAAAATCTGGTTCTAAAGTGATTATGGTACTAGGACACGAGAGCTGTGGTGCTGTAAAAAGTACAATCGATGATGTGAAATTAGGTAACATCACTGAAATGCTATCTAAAATAAAACCAGCTGTGGCTATGACAAATAAAACTTTCACAGGTGAAAAATCTACTAAAAACAAGCAATATGTGCATGATGTAGCTATAAACAATGTGAAAAACACAATCGAAGAAATCCGTAAGAGAAGTCCATACATTAAGGAAAAAGAGGACAAAGGAGAAATCAAAATCGTTGGTGCTTACTACTCTCTTAAAGATGCTAAAATCGAGCGTATAAACTACAAAGTAGACGGATTAAGCGAAAACTAATAATCTTTTTTATATACAATCAAAAAGGAGTACTTTTTTCAAGTGCTCTTTTTTGTTTTTTGATATCACGCCATGTCCACGGAGCTACAGGGTTTTTATCCTGCCAAAGTCCTCGTTTATTTTCCCTCGCTTTAGTTTCTATCTTGTCATATTCCTTATCAGAAGAATATTTCTTAAAATGCCATGCATATCCAGCTCTTACAATTTCTTTATTGATATTGGTCTCCCCAACGAATACTTCTGCGATGATTCTCTGATACCTGTCCTTCTTCTTTTGTCTAACGATTTTCACTTCTTTTCCGAAATATAAATCAGATGCAAATTTCTTCGCACTTTTCCCAAAAGGCTGTCCCTTTTCTGGTGCATCTATATGATTAAGCCGAACTTTAATCTCTTGATTTTCTTGATATAAAACCTTAAAGGTATCTCCATCCGAAATCCCTACGATTTTTGCATAAAACTCACTGGGCAAGTCTTGTGCTGATGCAGAACAGCAGCAAAAAACGGCTACGATTAAAAATATTATTCTTTTCATTTTTAAATAAAAAAGAGAAGTAAAAAACTTCTCTAAATTTTAAATTTATATTTCTACTGCTTTTATCAATCTATTTTTATCACTGAAATATTCCTCGATAGAAATCATACTTTCCGTACGCATTACATCATCTATGTCATTGATTCCGTAGATTATTCTCTTGGCATCATCAGTGTCTTTCGCTCTGATTTTACAGAAGATATTGTATTTCCCTGCGATAACACTTAATTCCGTCACATTTGGGATTTTTTCTAACTCTTTTAGGACATCCATTGTCTTATTTGATTTACTCAAGAAAATACCAACATATGTGATAAATCTGTAATCCAGTTTCGTGTAATCTATCACTAGAGAAGAACCACGGATAATTCCTACATCCTCCATTTTTTTCACTCTCACATGGATAGTTCCTGCGGAAACTCCCATTTTCTGGGCTATTTCTGTAAAAGGCATCCTCGTATTTTCTACTAAGTAATCTAAAATTTTCTTATCAATTTCATCAAGTTGTGAATTATGCATATCTTATCCTTTTTATCAATGTTTAATACAAGTTTTCAATCATTGGACAAAAATACTTGTTTTTATTCAATTATAAAAGGATTTTTCAATAAAAATTTTAATTTGACTTCATAGTATCTTGTTTGATGCTGTCCTTCTTAGTTTCTTGAGTTTCTTTTTTAGACTTTTTCTTTGGTAAAAACCTATTAAATCCATATGAAAGCACTATACCTCCACCATATGTCTGGTTGGCTCCCGCAGAGCTTCCCAGAACCAATCCTACATTAGAAGGTTTAGAATATACCCTTCCTACGAGACTTCCATTGTTATTTTTAGACATATCATACTCTATGATTCCTTCTCCTGAAAGATAGTTGTTCTGCGTCCTTGTACTTCCTGATAAAGGAACTCCAGTTCCTGCTTTTATGGTAAGCCTTGGCGAAATGGTGTAGCTCACTTTTGCACTCGCTCTGTCGCTGGTATTTAGACTTTCTGAACCTTTGATGTAGTCTAAATCAACTTGTAAATCACTACTAATCGAGTTAAACGCTGAGCTCAGCTGCTGGAAGAATACATTCACCCCAGAAGCTATCGCCGAAGAAGCATTTGTATTAGACACATTAAAGTTTCCTAACGCCAAAATAGATGCAAACTGCAAGACACGCTCTTCTTCCGTAGCCAATTTAGTATTCAGCACCTCACGAACTTGACTGGACACCTCTGGAGCTTGGATTACAGGTCGTATATTTGGAGCTGTAAGTCTGTTGGTTATTTTTGTCTGCAGCTCTACATTCACTGGCGGAAGAGACCCCATATTTAGATACTCTCCCATGTTAGAAACTATGGCATCATAGCTGGCTGTAATGTTCAGGTCTGGATTCATAACATCTCCACTCCAGTGCAGATTACTTCCCTTTTTTATATCAAATTTTTTCTCTAAAATCGCCTTTGAAATGTATGTCCCAGATTCTACAGAATACCCCCCAAACATACGCATGTTACCGGTCTTATCCATACTGAATTTCATATTTCTGGTATTCCCCTGAACGCTGATATCCCCTACTTCATCTCCTACTAAAACATTGACCGTAGAGTTTTTGTCAGCCGAAATGTTCAAGTTGATATCCATAGCCAAACCTGTTCGTTTTTTCTCTGCTACCACTACATTTCCTTCCTTGTTTTCTTTCAAAAATCTTAGCATTTTAAATTCATCTCCCGAACTTGCCGAAGCACTATTAAGAGTGAAAATACTATTTTTCAATACATCAGCCGTAGCATCTATTTTCAAAGTTTGATTTTCAAAGCCCACAAAGATATCTCCTTTAGCAAAAATCATTCCCCAGAAAGTATCAAAATCTTTCTGCTCTGTATTTAGAAGCATAAGATCATCCGCACGAATAAGGAGGTCGGCACCAATATTAGACAAATCCGACAAACTCAAACGCCCAATGGAAATCATCCCTTTCGAGTTGGTTCTATGGTCTTTAACGCCAACAAGGTTAAAGAGCAAGTTCCCATTAGAAACCGTAACAACTGTATCATCAAAGGTATAATCCACCCCTGAAAATTTCAACTTCAGAGCAAAGCCTTTCATGGCGATATCTCCGCCATAGTTTAGGTCTTTGGGCGTTCCATCTATCTTTAGTTCTCCCGTAGCTTTTCCTTTAAAATTAGAAAAAATATCCTTCACAAACGCCTGAACAAAGCCTAAATCAAAATCATCCAATTTAGCTACAAGGTCTAGTTTAGGCGATTTCATGTTGTTATCTATCGTTCCTTCCAGAGCTAATTTATCATTCCCAAACCATTCGCCAGATTCTATATTGGCTTTTACATTATAAACATTCTCATACTCGCTTGCCTCAGCATTGATGATTAGATTTCCTAAATAGTTGTCACTTAGACTAATATTCTCTATTTTAAGGTCTATCAACGGAGCTAAAGCTCTCTGGTTCATTTTCACTTTCAAACTACCATTGGCTACCCCTTTCAAATCTATTTTACTGTCTTGATGGACTACTGCAAGGATTTTAGAGATGTCCATATTTTTAACATCCCCTGATAGGTCAAAATCCTTTCCGTTTTTAAAAATTCCATTGACAAGAATTTCGCTGTCATCAGAATATAATCTCAGATTTTTGATTTGAAAATCTTTAGTTTTTTTCCTATAAACTATGGAATGGTCAAGCTCTGGAGAGGTATCCACCATCCAGATGAAATTACTCAGCTTAAGCTCTGTAGGCGAAAATTTCACTACATAATCCCCATTAGCACTCATAGACTGCTCTATATCAGCTGCATAAGGAGTCCATTGGTTCTTTTTTTCTTTTTCCAATGTCCCTACTTTTAGACTTGCTAAGATGTTTAGTTTTTGATTATCTTTATTCTGAGCCTTTATGTTGATATCCTTTAATACACTTCCTTGGTATTCAGTCCTTTCCACATTGGCTGACCAATAGTCATCAGGGTTAGATGTATCTATTCTAAGGGCTATATTTCGTGCCATGATACTGTCTCTTTCTACTCCTTCACGAACTTCATAGTCTGGATTTACTTTTGCTAAAAGCCTTTCCGCTTCAGAGATTTCCACCTCTTTTTCCATAATATATTTAAAGGAAGGAGCATCCAGATTCAGTTTTAGATGGTCAGTATTTCCATCAAAACTTCCTGTAATTTTTGCTCCATCTGCAATAGAAATATTAGGCTCAAAATAGTCTATCAATTTTTGATGAACATCGATATCCATCGTAAAACTTTGACCTTTGTAGTATTTTTTTACTTTATTTCCTGCCAAAAGTCTATTTGCTCCCTCTTGGAACATTCCTCCGATATCTTCTAGGTTAAATTTCCCCGAAATTTTACCCTTCACAGCATCTGGCATATCCACCTCTATCACTCTATTTCCGCCTTCCATAGCCACTTTCACGGCTCCATTCGGGATAGAAACGGGCTTATTTCCACCCAAAACTACATTATTTATCGTTGCATCAAGGTCTAAATCGTTAATATTAGTCATCGAAACTTTCCCCTTCACATCTCCTCTAAATGTATTCGTTCCCGAACCCGAAGCCCCAAAATAAGCCAAATTCAGATGGTCTATCTTCGCATCTACATCAGCAGAAAGTCTCGGTTTGCTGAAATCTATTTTACCATCTACCACGCCTCTAGCCTGCGTGTCATTGATGCTGATTATCCCTTTAAACTGCTTTTGCGCAAGCTCCCCATCTAGAGAAATATTGTTCAATGTTTTTCCCATGAGTTCTATTTTTGAAATCTGGGATTTTGTATTTAGAGATAAAGTATTGATATCAAAGCCTTTACCCTGAACATTGAATTTTCCAGAAACCAGCCCGACCTGCTTATTTTTCGTTAAAATCGTTGTATTTAGGTCTTTCAAAGTCAGATTTCCGCTATATTCGGGCATTTTAGAAGAGTAATTTCTAAGGACAAAATTATCAATCTGCGCCTGCCCTATTCCTGTAATCAAATTCCCTTTTGCAGCCACTCGGTCTTTATTGAGATCTGCAAATCCATTATATTTTATACGCCCAAAATCATCAGCCGCGCCTCCCATTTTTTTCGCAATGAAAGACGGCAAAGATTCTTTCAGCCCTTTATAAGTGAAGGCAGCAGAAATTTGATTACTTTTAATATTGAAATTCCCCTCCATCAGTTTAGCCAACCTAATTTCTGAAGTCTGGATTTCATTATCTTTTACTTTTATCAAAAAGTTTTTAAGGACAAAATCATTCAGCGTTCCGTCCATCTTCCCGAAAAGCTGGTATTTCTGGTAATTATCCCAGTTTTTCACGAAATAGCTGATGTCATATCCATGGAGATAACTGCCTCTTTTGAGGTTCATATCCCACACCACTTTATTATTAAAATCTTTCCAACCTGTCTTTTTATCAAGGTTAAAAACCAAATCACCCTGTAAGAGTGAATGGTCGGTATGAAAAATCAAATCTTTCAGTTCCAGTTTTTCATTTGTCACTGTAACATCTCCTGAAAGCGCTTCCAGCCTATGTTTTTTGCCCCATCTTTCGGTAACAAAAGAAAATTTATTGAGTTTCAAAGTGACATTTGGGCCATTTGTTTTTAAATCAGAAACATAGGCATTAAATTTCTCTGCTTTCAACCAGTTTCCGTCTTCTCCTAAATTTTTATTGACAATAGAAACTTTTCCATTAATAATTTCTATTCTGGTCGTAAATTTAGCTGGTGGTTTAGTAGGGTCTTTCGGAGTGTCAAATTTTTCAATATACTTGGTAAAATTATCCTGCTCCTCGCCTTTATAGGTAATTACTTTTAAATCAGGTTCTTCCAGACTTATTTTTTGGAATTTTAAATCTCTGGAATTAAAAGCTATAGCAAACCAGTCCGAATGTGCGGTAAGTTTTTTAGCCTTCAAAAATTCAAAATCATGATGGTCTTTTGCAGAAACGCCATTGATAATCACATCACCTAAAAAGTTAATCTCTACATTTTCAGCACTGAATGTGGTTTTAAATTCCTTATTTAGAAAACCTATAGCTTCCTTTGCGAGTTTATCCTTTACCGAAGGAATATTGATAGCTATCAGCAGTGAAACAACCAAAAATATAAAACTAAAAAAGCAGAACAAAAACAGCTTTGCCCACCATGAAAGTTTTTTCACTTTTTCCTTTACATTTTTTACCGAGGATTTGTTGTTTTCTTCTCCGATTTCGTTGTTATCTATATTTTTATCTATATTTGCCATTATGAATGCACCTATTATTTTAGGGATAGAATCCTCCTGTGATGACACCTCCGCTGCGGTAATTAGGGAACGAAAAATCCTCTCTAATATTGCTAATACGCAGACTATTCATAATGAATATGGCGGTGTAGTTCCTGAGCTGGCTTCCCGTGCTCATCAGCAGAACATCATCCCTGTAGTTCAAAAATCACTTGCAGAAGCAAAGATACAACAAAATGAGATTTCTGCAATAGGTTTTACACGAGGACCTGGGCTTTTGGGTTCACTTTTGGTAGGAACTTCCTTTGCGAAGTCTTTGGCAATGTCTTTGGATGTCCCATTGATAGAGGTCAATCATCTCCAAGCGCATATTTTGGCTCATTTTATAAGCGATGCCAATCCCACTCCTCCACAGTTTCCGTTTCTGTGTCTCACGGTAAGCGGCGGACACACGATGATTGTTTTGGTGAAAGATTATTTTGATATGGAAATCATCGGAAAAACCATAGATGACGCAGCAGGAGAAGCTTTTGATAAAATCGGAAAAATATTCGGTCTGGACTATCCTGCGGGAGCGATTATTGATAAACTCGCCCAAAATGGAAATCCTGATGCTTTCACTTTTGGGAAACCTAAATTGGAAGGATATGATTATTCTTTCAGCGGTATTAAAACTTCTGTTTTGTATTTTGTCCAAAAAGAATTACAGAAAAATCCTAATTTCATTACAGAAAATCTATCTGACTTGTGTGCTTCTGTTCAGAAAACTATTGTTGATACCTTGATGAACAAGATACAAAAAGCCGTGAAAGACTTAGGGATAAAAGAAGTGGCGATTGCGGGTGGAGTTTCTGCAAATTCAGAATTAAGAAAAGCAATGCAGAACAATGCAGAAAAACAAGGCTGGAATATTTTCATCCCAAAATTCGAATACACTACGGACAACGCCGCTATGATTGCTATGGTAGCACAGCTGAAATATGAACGAGGCGAATTTACCGACCTAAGAACCACAGCCACATCTAGATATGATTTCTAAAAAATAAATTTTCTAAAAATAAAAAGAGCTTTATTATGAAATAAAGCTCTTAGTTTTTTAACAAAAATGCTAAATTATTGTGCTTGAGCAGCAGCAGCTACTTCAGTAGCGATTTTTTGAGCCCACTCACCCCATACTTTTGCATCTTCTGGAGTCATTTTTGTCATTTTTTCTTGTGCAGATTTAGCTAAATCTTGAGCTTTTTGTGCAAGCTCAGCACTTTTAGCAGCATCTTTAGCTTTAGCAGCTTCTAATACTTCTTTGTAGTAAGCAGCGTACTCTTCAGCAAATTTTTGAGTTTCTTCGTTGCTGAATTTTGGAACTTCAGACAAAGCACCTGCTACACCTTCTGTAGCTTTTTCTTCTGCAGCTGGTTGTGCAGCTTCTTGAGCAGTTGAATCTGCTGCTGCTTCTTCTGTTGCTGGTTTTTCAGCTGGAGTTTCTTTTTTACCACAAGAAACCATTGATAACATTGCTACTGCTCCTAGAGCGAATACTAGTTTTTTCATTTTAAAAACGATTTTTAGTTAAACAATTATTAAATTTTTACTGCGACAAAGGTATACTTTTTTTTCGTTTTAACAAATTTTTTGATATTTTTTTTACTTTTATTTTTTGTTATAATTTAATATTTTTGCTTCTAATAACAATAGAAAGCAATGAAATTATTCCATGGTGAAATCACAGGAAACGCTGTAATAATACACGAAGAAGAGCAGCAGCACATCTCTAAAGTCCTAAGGATGAAAGCAGGAGAAGAAATTTTCGTGACTGATGGCAAAGGAGGACTAGCCAAAGGAAATCTCTTTTTTGAAGGAAAAAAAACACTTCTACAACCCACTGAAATCCAAACCAATCTGCCCAATTTCCCATTACAGGCGCATATCGCCATAGCGCCCACTAAAAACATAGATAGAATAGAATTTTTCGTAGAAAAAGCCACAGAACTGGGCGTCTCGGAGATTACTTTTCTTTTGACAGAAAAGTCTGAAAGAAAGAATATTAACATAGAAAAAATCCGAAAACAAGCCATTGCTGCCTCTAAACAAAGCCTGAGATTCCACTTTCCAGTCGTGAATGAACTAACCAAGTTTTCTGATTTCGTGAAAGGTATTTCGGCTGAAAATACTTTCGTGGCTCATTGTGACAAAGCTTTTGAGAGAGCAAACCTCAGCCAAATCCAGCCCAAAGACAAAATCACTTTCCTCATTGGCCCTGAAGGAGATTTCAGCCCAAAGGAAATTCAGCTTTTAGCAGAGAAAGGAATAAAAGCCATCGCCCTCGGACAGCAGAGACTGAGAACGGAAACGGCGGGTATTTTCGTGGCGGCATGGGCGTATAATCAGTATCTTTAAAGCTAATTTATACTACATTTTTTGATAAAATAACCTATTATGTATTTTGCAAACAGCTGGCATAAATTTAATTTTGTAATCACTCCTAAGGAATTTGAAATGATATTTAACCGAGAAGATTTTGAGTTTGTTATCAATAACACTAGGGTAAATATAGACTATTCCCATACCGAAAAGCAGAAAATTTTTACTGCTTATCAGCAATATTATGAAAAAGTGCTTACTAGTCGAGAAAAATATGAACACGAGGCTCTATGGAAAATTGTAAATGCAATGCGACAAGGCATGATAGACCAAACAAAAAAACTCATTTTTGCCGAAGTGGTGCTTAGTGGCAAGGTATCAGATGAGTATAAATTAGTGCACTGCAAAGAGCCTTTTATGAATATAGACCCTTTTTGTCTTCTCTATAAAAAGGAAAAAAACTTGCTCTCCACCATTTATCACGAGCCTGAAAATGTTTTTGGATTACAAATAAGTTATCCTAAAACCATCAGTCTTGCAGATAAGAATGATAACCTAAGAGGCAATTACAGCACCGAAAAGTACCCTATGTATGTCATTTTCAAGGATATCATTAAACAGATTAAGAAAATCAGCCATAAAGCAAAAATGATGAAAGATGACCAATTGCTCAAACCCGATTTTTGGATTTCTGATAAAGCAAAAGAGCAAGTAGGACAAAATTATTACTTGCAGAAAAATGGATTGGTTTTTATTTAATTTTAATAATACTATTTAAGAATAAAATTGAGTTATAATTAAAAGCTTATCTTTGAAAGTGAGCATAATACGAACAAAGAACTTATGAAAAACCTTACTTTTGAGAAATATGGACTGAGTCCAGAGAAAGTGGAACAG
>CAUSFO010000065.1:0-9681 GCA_963530895.1 uncultured Flavobacteriaceae bacterium
ATTGAGTTCCTCTTCTGTAAAGTTGATTTTAGCATGTCTTAGTTTTCTTTGGAAAATTTCTTTTCCTTCGGTTACTTTTTGGTTTTTTTCCGAGTTTAAAACAGCCTTTATTTTAGAACGAGCCTTGGCAGTTACCACAAAATCCAGCCAATCTTTTTTCGGTTTTTGGTTGGGCGAGGAGATGATGTCTATCTGGTCGCCGTTTTTTAGGACATAACTTATCGGTTGCAGTTTGCCATTGATTTTAGCACCGCTGCACTTCATTCCCAGTTCAGAATGCACCATGAAAGCAAAATCCAGTGCTGTAGCGCCTTTTGGAAGGATTTTAACATCTCCTTTTGGTGTGAAAATAAAAACTTCTTTGGAGTAGAGATTTAGCTTAATGCTGTCCAAAAGTTCCGTGGTGGAGAGCGATTGCTGGTTGTCCAAAACTTCCCGAATCTGAACCACCCATTGTTCAAAGTTTTTGTCATCAGAGTTTTGGCTGAAACCTTCTTTGTATTTGTAATGGGCAGCAACTCCTTTTTCTGCGATTTCATCCATTCGCTCACTTCGGATTTGCACTTCCACCCACTTGTTATCAGGCCCTAGGATAGTCAAATGAAGACTTTCGTAGCCTGTGCTTCTCGGCTGGGTAATCCAGTCCCGCATTCGTGCAGGATTACTGTGGTAGAGGTCGGTGATGATGGAATAAATTTTCCAAGCGAGGAATTTTTCATTCTTAAAGTCCGATTTGTAGATGACACGGATGGCGTAGTTATCATAAACTTCCTCAAAAGGAATGTTTTGTTTCAGCATTTTTCTATAAATAGAGCTGATAGATTTTGCCCTTCCTTTAATCTTGAAATTGAGTTTCTCTTCTTTTAGTTTTTCAGAAACATGCTCTATGAATTCCTGCACATAGCTTTCACGGTGTTCTTTGGCTACGATGAGTTTTTCAGAAATCTCGTTGTAGATTTCGGGCATATTGTATTTTAGGGACAAATCCTCTAATTCAGATTTTATGTTGTAAAGCCCAAGCCTGTGAGCCATAGGAGCATAGATATATACGGTCTCCGAGGCTATTTTTTTTTGTTTGTCTGGGCGCATGCTGTCCAGCGTTCTCATGTTGTGAAGGCGGTCAGCTATTTTGATGAGAATGACCCTAAAATCATCCGATAGAGTGAGCAGGAGTTTTCGGTAGTTTTCGGACTGTACGGAGATGTTTTGGTTATTCATCACAGAAATTTTGGTAAGTCCGTTCACTACATCAGCGATTTTCTTTCCGAAGAGTTTTTCTATGTCTTCATAGGTGTAGTCGCTGTCTTCTATCACATCATGAAGCAGCGCCGAAGCGATGCTGGTAGCACCTAAGCCTATTTCCTCAGCTACTATTTTTGCCACTGCGATGGGATGAAAGATATACGGCTCTCCAGTCTTTCGGCGCTGGTCTTTGTGGGCATCCCAAGCTACATCAAAAGCCTTTTTGATGAGTTCCAGTTGTTCCTCATTCAGCTTTCGGTAGGTGTGGTGGATTAGGTCATCGTATCTTTTGAGGATTTCTATTCGTTCCTGTTGTTCATTGGTACTCATCTTGGGGAATTTTTTGGATATTACGAAAGTAATAAAAAATATTAAACATTACAAATATCCTCTCTTTTTTATATTTTTGTAAGTTCTAAATATTTTGAAATTTATGAAAACTATACATATCCAAGCTAAGGAGTTTTTTGAATTATTAAGGCTAAAAGACCAGTCTATGTGGGATATCTTTGCCCAAATGATAGACGGTGAGGAAAAGGAAATCCTCTTTCTGGATGAGGAGGAAAAGTTCCTTTTTGGTTACCGCCTGCCTGCGACTTTGGAAAAAATGCAGGAGGACAAAAAGCTTTTTACAGAGAAATATGCTGAAAAAATAATGCTGAATTAACTTCGGCAAGGGAAAAAATCCTTAAATTTGGGGCTTTATATTTCGTTTTTAAAATCAAAAAATGGGAAAGAAAAACATATTTACGGATGCCTTTGGCAACTGGTATATTTTGAAAAGATTGGTGGTGTTTATCTTTGGGCTGGTTTCTTACCGAAGGTTCAATGGTTTTAATAAACTGAAAATCACAGGAACAGAGCATTTGGTGGATTTACCAAAGACCAATGTGCTTTTCGTTTCCAATCACCAGACTTATTTTGCGGATGTGGCAGCGATGTATCATGTCTTTTGTGCGGTAAATAATGGCTTTATCAATACGATTGCTAATCCTATTTACATTCTCAATCCCAAAGTAGATTTCTACTATGTGGCAGCGGAAGAAACCATGAACAAAGGACTTCTTACAAGGATTTTTAAGCTGGTGGGAGCTGTTACCGTGAAAAGAACTTGGCGTGCCAATGGGCAGAATGTCAATAGAAAAGTAGATATGTCCGAAGTAGAAAACATCCTAAAAGCGCTGGACAACGGCTGGGTGGTGTCTTTCCCGCAGGGAACTACGGCTGCTTTTGCTCCTGGGAGAAAGGGAACAGCGAAACTTGTCCTTCAGCAGAGAGCAATAGTAATTCCTGTGAAAATCAATGGTTTCCGTAGAGCTTTTGACAAAAAAGGATTAAGACTGAAAGTGACAGGCGTACAGCCAACAATGGAGTTTAAAAAACCGCTTGACATAGACTACGACAACGAAAGTGCTGAACAGATTTTGGATAAAATCATGAATGCCATAGAGCAGACACCAAAACACAATCTTCTCCATGAATACGACCAAGAGCTGGAACGAAAAAAACAAGAGGAGGCGGAAAAACAAGAAGAAAAATCACAAGCATAAAAGAAAAATATGAAAGTTCATTTTATCGCCATAGGAGGGAGTGCCATGCACAATCTTGCTATCGCATTGAAAAATAAAGGTTTTGAGGTTACAGGCTCTGATGATGCTATCTTTGAACCCTCAAAAACACGATTGGAGCAGAAAGGCATTCTTCCAAAGGAATTTGGCTGGTTTCCAGAGAAAATCACAGCGGATATAGATGCTGTAATTTTGGGAATGCACGCCCATGCGGACAATCCAGAATTGGCAAGAGCCAAGGAATTAGGATTAAAAATCTATTCGTATCCAGAATTCCTCTATCAGCAGAGCAAGGAAAAAACCAGAGTGGTAATTGCTGGTTCACATGGGAAAACCACCATCACTTCTATGATTCTGCATGTGCTGAATTTTCACAACAAGGAAATAGACTACATGGTGGGCGCCCAGCTGGAAGGCTTTGACTGTATGGTGAAAATCACCAAAGATACAGATTTTATGATTTTGGAAGGCGATGAGTATCTTTCTTCTGCTGATGACAGACAGCCTAAATTCCTGCATTATCACCCAAATATCGCCTTAATCAGTGGCATAGCATGGGATCATATCAATGTTTTTAAGACTTTTGATGATTATTTAGAGCAGTTTAGAAAATTCACTGAAATCATCACTTCTGGTGGAGTTTTGGTGTATAATGAGGAAGATGAAGAAGTGGTAAAAATCGTAGAAAACAGCCAAAAATATTTCAGAAAACTTCCTTACAAAACTCCTGAGTACAGCATTCGTGAGGGAAAAGTTTATCTAAAAACAAGCATGGGCGAAATCCCACTTTCTGTTTTTGGAAAACATAATTTGCTCAATATGGAAGGTGCAAAACTTATCTGCCAGCAGCTTGGCATTATGGAAGAGGAGTTTTATGAGGCGATAATGAGTTTCAAAGGTGCTTCCAAGCGATTGGAAAAAGTGGAAAGAAAAGATGGCGGGATTTTGTATAAAGATTTTGCACATGCGCCATCCAAGGTAAAAGCCACTGTGGCGGCTTTCAAGGAGCAGTTTAAGCAGGAAAAAACTTACGGATTTTTAGAGCTTCATACTTATAGTTCTCTGAATCCCATATTTTTAGAACAATACAAAGGAGCAATGGACGGGCTGGATACAGGAGTGATTTTCTATTCGGAAGAAGCCTTGAAAATCAAGAGAATGGAGCCGATTTCTCCTGAAATGATTAAAGAAAAATTCGGTAATCCAGACCTGAAAGTCTTTACCAATGCCGAAAGTCTCCACGAATACTGGAATACACTAGACAAGACCCAAGGCGCTTACCTGATGATGAGTTCTGGGAATTTCGGAGGATTAGACTTAGTTAATTAGTTTTCAATGAGATAGGTCTTTTAGGCTTATTCAAAATTTTATCAATAAACACAATGGAATATAACACAAACCGCACAAAGTTGCTCATGCCAGAATATGGCAGAAATATCCAGCAGATGGTAGAGTATTGTAAATCACTACCTTCTAAGGAAGAGCGTAATGAAGTGGCGAAAACCATAGTAGAATTTATGGGACAAAGAAATCCTCATCTCCGTGATGAGGAAAATTATAAACATAAGCTTTGGGATCACTTGTATATTTTGGCAGATTATGATTTGGATGTAGATGCGCCATATCCTTTTCCAACGAAGGAGGAACTTGCCCAGAAGCCCAATAGAATGGATTATCCATCTTTTGATAATGAATACAAGTTCTACGGAAAGAGCATTTTACAACTTATAGATAGGGCTATAGAGCTGGAAGAAGGCGAGGAGAAAGAGGCTCTGATACAGGTAATTGCCAACAATATGAAAAAATCCTATAATGTCTATAACAAAGAACATGTACAGGATGAAGTGATTTTCAGGCATTTAAAGGAACTTTCTCAGGATAAATTAGATTTGACAGGAATAGAAACTTTGGATAAAAGTAAAATCTATCATTCCAACAGAAATAAGAGAAATAATCATAAAAAAAGAAACCATCATTCCCAAAAAAATAGAAAAAGATGACAGAAGCATTTCAGATAAGAGGAGGAAAAAAACTAAGTGGAGAAATCACACCACAAGGAGCTAAAAACGAAGCGCTGCAAATTCTTTGTGCCGTGCTTTTGACTTCTGAGCCTGTGAGAATCAGTAATATACCAGACATAAAGGATGTTAATCGTTTGATAGAAATCCTGCAAGATTTTGGGGTAAAAGTAATTAAAAACGGAAAAGGCGATTTTACTTTTCAGGCTGATAATATCCATTTTGACTATATTAAATCAAAGGAATTTAGAAAAGATGGAGCAAAACTTAGAGGCTCTGTGATGCTTTTAGGGCCGATGCTTGCACGTTTCGGTGAGGCATACATGCCTACACCAGGAGGAGATAAAATAGGAAGAAGAAGGCTGGATACTCATTTTCAAGGGTTTGTAGAGCTGGGAGCAGAATTTAATTTTAATGAAGAAGAAAGTTTTTACACCCTTACAGCCAAGGAATTAAACGGAAAATTTATCCTCTTGGAGGAGGCTTCAGTAACGGGGACAGCCAATATCATCATGGCGGCTGTTTTGGCTAAGGGAACGACCCAAATTTACAATGCAGCCTGTGAGCCGTATCTTCAGCAGCTCTGCAAGATGCTCAATAGAATGGGAGCGAAAATAACAGGAATAGGCTCTAATCTGCTGACGATAGAAGGCGTGGAAAGCCTTGGAGGAACGGAGCATGTTCTCCTTCCAGATATGGTGGAAATCGGTTCTTGGATTGGGCTGGCAGCGATGACAAAGTCAGAGATTACCATTAAAAATGTGAACTGGGAACAGCTCGGCATCATTCCTGATACATTCCGAAAATTAGGGATAAAATTGGAGCGAAAAGGAGATGATATCTACATCCCATCGCAGGAAAATTATAAAATACAAAAGTTCATCGATGGGTCTATTTTGACCGTTTCTGATGCTCCTTGGCCTGGTTTTACGCCAGATTTGCTTTCAATCATTTTGGTAGTGGCTACTCAGGCGAAGGGAAGTGTGCTTGTTCATCAGAAAATGTTCGAAAGCCGTTTGTTTTTCGTGGATAAACTAATCGATATGGGAGCTCAAATCATCCTTTGTGACCCACATAGAGCCACAGTAATCGGGCTTAACCACGAGACACCATTGAGAGGAACTACATTGATTTCGCCAGACATCAGAGCAGGAAATGCCCTTCTGATAGCGGCTCTTTCGGCTGAAGGGAAAAGTATAATCCACAATATAGAGCAGATAGACCGAGGCTACGAAGACATAGAAGGCCGATTAAAAGCCATAGGCGCAGATATAGAGCGAATAAAAATTTAATTTAATCTTCAAAAAAACTAGTGATGAAAAGGTTTTTTATCAATCAAAATGATTTGTCCGATAAGTTTTGGAATATTGAATATGAAGGAGAGGAGCAAATCGTTCATTATGGAAAAATAGGGACTGCTGGGCGAGAAATGACAAAGAAATTCGCGAGTGAAGAGGAATGCCAAAAGGAAAGCGAAAAACTCATCACTCAAAAAATGAAAAAAGGCTATGTAGAAGTTTCTCCAAATGAGGAAATCCCTGCTAAAATAGAAATGAGCGAGGAGGAAAAAGCTGAATTTCTGTTTTGGGAAGCCATCGAAAAAAGCTATAAATACAACAAGAAAAAGTGGGATGCCTACGATGTAGAAGAGCATCTGGAAAAGCTGACAAGTTATCTGGCGAAGCATGGAAAAGAGCGTTTGGTATTTTTTGAAAAAACTATGCAAGAAAAACTGATGGAACTCTATACCGCCCAAATAGCAGAGCTTTACATCATTTTGAATTGTGATTTTGAGAAAAAAGATGGTGTTTATAGCTTTGAGGAAGAACCTTATGTTTCTGCCGATGGATTTATCTATTTCCGATGCTGGCTTTTGCTGAAAGGGAAAGAATTTTTTGAAGATATAACCAAAGATATCAATGCTTTCATCAGTGGGAAATATCATTTTGACATTGGGGACACTTGGGCAGAGGAACTGCTCTATGTGAGTGATGATGCCTATTCTGAAAACCACGAAAACGAAGATGAAAGTGAAATAAGGGATATAGTTTTTGAAAAATATCCACATATCAATTATGATAATGCAGGAGAAATAGAGGGAGAAATCGCTGGAGGTAAAAAATTATTTGAGAAATATCCAGCTCTTGTGAAGGAGATTTGTGATTTGAGATAAGTTAGTAAAATTAGTTTAAAATAGAATTTAAATACATAAAAAATGAAAACATACGCAGGAATACCAAAAGAAAATGCAACATTAGAAAACTCAAAAGTAATGCTTGTAACAGTTCCCTATGATGGAACTTCTACTTGGGGAAAGGGAGCGGATAAAGGCCCTGAACTTTTCTTAGATGCATCAGAAAATATGGAACTCTATGATATAGAGACTGCTACAGAGCCATATTTGGAGGGAGTTTATTTGGCTGGGGAAGTTACAGAGGACTCTTCGCCAGAAGCCATGACAGAGGCGGTTTATCAAAAAACAAAAGAAATGCTCCAGTATGAAGACAAGCTTTTTACGCTTTTTGGTGGGGAACATTCTGTGTCCATCGGTTCTATCCGTGCAGTGGGAGAGAAGTACGAAAACCTTACGGTGCTTCAGCTGGATGCCCATACAGACCTAAGACCAGAGTTTCATGGTTCTACTTCTAATCACGCTTGTGCTGTTTTTGAGGCTAATCAAAAGCATAATTTGGTTCAGGTAGGAATCCGTTCGTGTGATGTGGAAGAAATGCAGTATGTCCCAAAAGGGCAGTGTTTCTGGGCGCATGAGATTGCTGAAAATCCAAACTGGATAGAAGATGTCCTTAGTAAAGTTTCTGGTAATGTGTATATTACGATAGATTTGGATGCTTTTGATCCATCTATTGCGCCATCTACGGGAACGCCAGAACCAGGAGGATTGGCTTGGTATCCAACCTTGAAATTATTGAGAAAAGTCTTTGAAAAATGCAATGTTGTTGCGTTTGATATTGTGGAGCTGATGGATTCTGCTAATCCAAAACCTACGGCATTTTTAGCAGCAAAATTATACTACAAGATGCTTGCTTACTACCATTTGTCTAAAAAATAAATGAGACTAAAACCCTCTTCGGAAAGGTGGAAAACCTCTTGGTTTTTTAGTTTTAAGCAATAATTTTAAATAATAACATCATGAAAAGAGTAATAGCTTTAGTATTCTTGGCTTTACTGTTGATAAATTGCAGTAAAGGTCAAGTAGTTGTGGGGAGCAGCAATATCATTTCCCAAGAAAAACAACTTTCTGCGTATGACAGAATAGAGGTTTTGGGTAGCTATGATGTTATTTTTACGGATGGAGAGGTCGGCAAGATTAAAATAAAAGCTCCTGACAACATTCTTCCGCTCATACAGACAGAGGTGTCTGATGGACTACTGAAAATAGGCGCAGAAAAGAACAGATACAAAGTAAAAGAGCCTATCATCATTTATGTTCCTGTGGATTCTCGTTTGAAACAAGTGGTCATCAAAGGTTCTGCGGATATTTACACCAAAAAAAATCTGGAAACAAAGGCTTTAGAGGTTGATGTATATGGTAGCGGTGATGTGCGTTTGCAGGTGGATGCTTCTTCTCTTGCCTTAAAAATAGATGGTTCGGGTGATATCCGAGTAGGTGGAAAAACTGATAATTTGTCTATCAATATCAATGGCAGCGGTGATGTAGAAGTTCCAAACCTAAAAGCCGAAAAAGCCATTATCAATATCAATGGTTCGGGCGATGTTTCCGCCTATGTGACTGAGAATGTGGATATTTATATAGCGGGTTCTGGTGATGTTACTATCAAAGGAAATCCAAAGAAAGTAAAGCGGATAATCAACGGCTCTGGTAGAGTGAGTGTAAAATAAGTAAGTGGCAGGAAATTATTTACATTTATTAGTTTAGTATGAAATACTTAGAGCATCCATATTTTGGGAAATTAAATACGGAAGGGCTGGATGATTATGATATATTGTGGGAAGAAAATATTCCTTACAAAAATGGAACTGTAAGTGTAGGTTTTTGGTTCTGTGGAAAAGATGATTTATCCATAGAAAGGCTGGATTTATTTGAAAAATTCCTAAAAGAATTTGATACAATAGAAGAAAAAGCCCGTAAAGCCCTGAAAGTTTATATAGAGGAAAATTTTGAGTATTTTAGTTCTTATTTAGAAAAATTGGAGGATATTCCTGATTTCGTTGCAGGGATGCAGATAAAATCCGTTGGGCTGTGGTATTCCATTGATGAAGCCTCCACAGGTGAAGTGATAATAGACTATACGATACACCCAGAGGAAAGCTATCAAGTCCTTGCTGTGAAATGCAGTTTAGAAGGGAAAATCCTTGCTGTTGATTGGGAAGGGTAAAGGATAGAAGAGGGATATGAGTAAGTAACAGGAATTTATTTATATTTGCTAAACAAAAAGAAAATAATTTTAAACAAATAATTTATGAAACACTTAAAGCATGCGTATTTTGGAGAATTAAATACGGAAGAGTTAGATGGTTATGATGTATTGTGGGAAAAAGAAATTCCTTATAAAAATACATCTGTTCAAGTAGAATTTTGGTTCTGTGGAGAGGATGATTTGTCCGTAGAAAGACTGAATTCATTTGAAAAATTTCTAAAAAACTTCGATGCAATGGATGAAAAAGCCCGCAAAGCCCTAAAAGCCTATTTAGAAGAGGATTCTGGATACTTAGATTTTCATGCAGAAGAATTAGAGAATATCCCTGAAAATGTGGATGATTTCGTTGCGGAGATGCAGATAGAAGCCATTGGACTTTGGTATTCTACTGATGAGGAAGATGGTGAAGATGTGATGGTTGATTATATGATACGCCCAGAAGAAAGCGATCAA
>CAUSFO010000066.1:0-9524 GCA_963530895.1 uncultured Flavobacteriaceae bacterium
TATCATACTGGTCGTTGTAGTACAATTGCATTTTCTTGCTGTACTCTAAGCGGTCAGTAGCGGCTTTGTTTTGTCGCCAATTCAGCGCTTTTAGGGCATCATATACTTTATCGTTTTTGGCAGGGATAGGGTTTACCCGTACATAGAGCGTTCCGTCTATATATCGCGGAGGAGTGCTTTCTGCTTCATTTTCAACCATGTACACAAAGGTCTTTTCGCCATCTATGGAAATGTACTGCTGAACTAATTGCTCAAATTCCTCATCAGACAGCAGTCCTTGGTAGTTTTGAGTAGAATTTGGAAAAACACGCGTGAAATCAGTGAGTTTTCGGCTGTAAACCTCTTCTAATATTTCGCGCTGTTCTTTTTTGGTAACATAGGGCAGGTGAGAGCGGAGAAGGTTGGTAATATTTTCCTGAAAATCACCTTCACTGCGCACCAAAGAACCCTCATATATATCATTCACAGAGCTGAGCATTTCATAGAAAAAGAAGTCTTCTAAGATGTCAGCCAATATTTCTGCCTCGTCCGAATCGTGGTGCAGTAGAGCAATGGGCGGTTCTGGTTTAGGATTGTTTTTGTCATAGAAGAAACAATAGTAATCTCCTCCGCCTGTTTGTCCAAATGGAATAAAAAGATAATCAGGATTGATACTGAACCAACTGTCCTCACCATTGAGCTCTTCAATAGTTTCGGCGATGTTAGCTGGTGGTATCAGCTCAAACTCACCACTGTACAAAAATAGCGGTGGGCGGTTTTTTAGGCGTGGATATACTTCTTTACTCCAAAGGGAAGAATATTCTCCTGTGTTGAGCATTTGGTCGGCATAGAGCTGGTGGTAAAGCTTTGGGTAAGCGAAGTTATATTGTTGTTCTAAGTCTTTAAACATATTGGTTTTTAGTGATTTTTTATTTCCATATCTTCTTCATTACCTCCTCCACAGTAGGTTGGTGATACTTACCATTTTTATCTTTGATGGTATTGAATGCAGAAGGGTCGAAACGCGGACAGTTGATTTCTAAAAACTCAAAGAAGTAACCATCGCTGTAAAATATATAAGGCATAAACATCCTTTGAAAGTCGTTTTCACACTCAAATTCATTGTCTATGACAATACGCACAAAAGCAGCGATGTCTTCACGGGTGAGGTCATTGTGCTTTATAGGGTAAGGCATAGCCAAATCAAAGGCAAAAGTTTCAATACCATTACCTTCCCACCATTCCCACAGCCAAGTATCAGAAAGGTCTTTACCCGTGAGCTCACTGAGGTATTGCTCCATCGCCTTGTATTCTTTATCAAATACTTCTTCGGGAGTGTCTTCACTTTGAGCCTCCCAAAAGGCTTCATACTCTTCCAAGCGTTTTAATACAAGTGGATACAGCTTTTCAGCAGTAGCAAAATCGGGGCGAAGGTCTTTTCTTAGAGTGTTCATTTGATTTTAAATTTAATTAAAGTAATAAAGAGTTAGTTGGTTAATTGGCAAATTATTGATATCCCATTATTTTCAGACTTTCATCAGTTTTTATAATTTGAAATTTCCCTAAACTATTGAGCATTTCTTCAATAGCATTGAGGTCTTGGGTTTCGTAGTTGGGAGGTAGCAACTCGCCAATATACGCTCCTTGCCAGCGTGCTTTGAACTCTATATATTCTATTTCATGGTAATAAGTAGGGTGTTCACCAGTGGTTATCTTTTCCGAAATATAATCTTCTTGGATATACAAAGAACTGTCATTCCCTACTTTATGCCAAGCAATTTCGTTTACACAATAGCCAAAGAAATCATAAATTTCACATTGTTTGATAAGGTCTTTATGAGCAACTATGGCAGTAAAGAGTTTACGCCACTTAGCATTGCTCATATATGAAACATCAAAGGTGCTTATTTTCTTCTCCAACCGCTTTATATAGCGATTGTAGTCCTCTTCCGTATCAAATAAATCCTTGTATGTTGCTTTTATGGTTTTCATTGCATAATTGCTAATTAGCATATTTCTTCTCTATTCTTTTGGCGATGGTTTTTCCTGTGTTTTTATAGTATTTCTCCGTAAAAATCAGACTTTTAAGATATTCTATATCGCTCTTGTCACCAAACGCCTGAAAGCACACAGCAGCACTGCACATTAGCGCTTTGTTCTTTTTTGTTTGCGCAAAGCTGGTGATTTGCTTTAAGATAGGTATAAAAGCATCGTAAAGGTCTTTTCTTAGTGTATTCATTTGATATGTTAGTTTTTGATAAACTGAGCAATGGCTTCTATAAGTTTAGGTGAAATAGGTATATCTGGATTTAGGTAAGATTGCTGATTTTCTTCTATTGTTTTTACCTCTTTTAATATATGGTTCATTCCTTCCACAAAGAGGAGTTGCGCCTTAGGTTGTGCTTCTTTGAGAAGTTGAGCTTCTTTTCTTTCTACCTGTAAATCATTAGTTCCTTGTATAATAAAAACCGGAATTTTCATCTTTGCTATCTCTTTAGTGGGATCATATTTAAACCAAGAGATAAGGTAAGGTTGTACACTCTTCCTAAATACAGGAGCCAAATAAGGAGAAATATTATCTACTTGTTCTCCTTTTTTTAACAGATTGAGGATTCTTTGGCTTTCCTCTTTGAGTTGAGGAGCATTCTTCTTTATTTGTTCTTCAATGAGTGTAGCACTATTACTGCCCGCTCCTGAAAGAGAAATTAATTTAGAGACAGGTGTTTTCTGAGCAGCAAGAATTCCTATTAGAGCACCCTCAGAGTGTCCGATAATTATGATATTTTTATACTTTTTTTTGAAATAGTTTACTACCAATAGAGCGTCATTTACTCCATCTTCAAAGGTGACCTTATCCTCTTGTACAGTACCTTTATTCATTTGGGCAATGATACGCTTGTCATAACGGAAAACAGTTATTTCTTTTTCTGCCAAACCTTCGGCGAGATATTTTAAAGAATTATTCTTTAGATGTGCTTGATTTCCATCGCGGTCGGTGGGACCTGACCCTGCAATAAGTATAGCTAACGGAGTGTTGTTCTGCTTCTTAGGAGACAAAAGTGTTCCTTGTATTTCCTGATCAATACTCACGAGTGTAGTGACATAGTTTTTTTCTTGGGCAAAGGCTCCAAAGCAAATCAAAGATAATAGGATTGATAATTTCATTATAAAAATATTTTAGAGTTATAAAATATGTCGTAAAGCTACAAATAACACGGTAAATATAGAACTCTTGTTTTATTAAATGTAAGGTAGATAAGGTTGTTAAATTATAATATTTTTTATACAAGAAACAGAAAAACTGTTGTTTGTTCAGTTATCTTTGGTTTATCCTTTACTAAAGGTTCGCTCAACACATACTTAATTGAGCTTGAGAGCTGACTTTGATAGGGGAGTGGATAAAAAAATCTATTGGTAGGAATCATAGGAACAATTTACTAATTAACATATTTCTTCTCTATTCTTTTAGCGATGGTTTTTCCTGTGTTTTTATAGTAGTCCTCCGTAAAAGTCAGACTTTTAAGATATTCTATATCGCTCTTGTCACCAAACGCCTGAAAGCACACGGCAGCACTACACATTATCGTTTCGTTCTTTTTTGTTTGTGCAAAGCTGATGATTTGCTTTAAGATAGGTACAAAAGCATCGTGAAGGTCTTTGCTCATTTTCTCACCTTTGAGCTGGTGTGATATTTCACAAAGTGGATAAACATATTTTTGTACAAAAATCTCCTGCTCATCGGTAATTCCAGCAGAAAAAGTTTTAGCAATTTCTAAAAAGGCAGTAAAAGCCTCACTGATAGGTATTTCTTCTAATACTCCAAAGACAATAAGAAAGAACTCTTTGGGTTTATCAATAGCCTTTACAAGTCCCTGCGTTCCTTCTTCCAAATAGATACAAATCGCCTCTACCCATGCAGCAAAGGGTATGATAAGCTCGTCATTCATCGGTTGCCAATCGTATTGCGCTGCCATTTCGCGCAAAGGGATAATGTATTCCTTGCTCGGAGTTTTGAGGATTTTTAGAAGATGTTCTACCTCCAAATCGCCTTTTTTCTCCAATCGATGAAGTTTTTTGATATGTTTTTCTACTGTTTCTGTCATATTGATAATTTAAATAGATAGCCTTTTTATAATGCAAAAACTTCTAACTTAATGTCCATAAGCCTTTGGCTTTTAATTCGTTTAATTCAGCTTCTGAGACTACTTGAAATTCATCATCACCATCGTCGTAGGAAGTGTAATTCCATTGCAAGCCGAAGTTTTCCATATCGTCTAAAAGAGTATCAAATAACTCTTGTTGAGCACTGCCTATAAAAATAGCCGTTGCTCGCTTTGTTTCTTGGTGTATGGAGAGGACTATCACGATTGTGAAATCCTTGTCAGTAAAGACGCACTGTCCTTCCCAGCAGAGTTCGGTAAGCGTGTCATATTGTTTTTCTATATAAGAAACTGCCTGCTCAGGCACTTCAAAGCCTTCCATCTCCCAGCCGCCCATTGCATTGGCATTATAGGGCAAGCCTCCCATCACACCATTGTAAATGGCGAGGTACAGCCAAAAATCGGAGAGGTTTTGGGTTTCTTGTATCCAATCGGGGTGGGTTTCGGAGCCGTAATTTCCCCAAATGGGTGGGTTAGGGTTTGCCAAATCTTCTTTGCGGATTGCCCACATTACCACGCCTTGATTTTCTTCACAGAAACAAAGAAAATCTCCATCAAAGTACAGCTGTTCAGGCGTAGCCAAACTGTTGAATGATTGGTTTACGCTTTCAGTAGCGCCTAATTGTAAGTAATACTCTCGGAACACCTGAGGAAACTTAACTGCCAATTGCTTTTCGGCTTCTAATAATTGTTCCTCCGAAAAACCCTTGCAGTCTTTAGATGCTAGATGGAATATATTTTTGATATTTTTACTATTGTTTCTGTCATTTTAAATAAAAAATTACAATCCTAAAATTCTTCTCCCTACGAGTTTTTTATAATCACTATCAGCTTCTACACATAATAAAAACTGCTGTTTTTCAAAGAAATGAATGAGCTTCTCGCCTCCTGAGATTACAGTTGTATCTGTTATTCTTTCTTCTTGCAAAGAGAATTGCCATAGATTGTGCTCATTGCTTAAAAAGAGTGATTGCTCATCTGCCGAAAGTTGTATAGGTTTTTTAAAAGGTAGCCCCAGAGGATAGTCCTTTTGAGAACCATCTGTTTTCAGTACTCGTATGATGTACAAAGGCTTCTTAATCCCTGTAGTATTGCTCCTTGGCGGAATATACTGCCCCAAATGGAAATACCAATTGCCCTTACTATCTCGGCAAACGGAATGGAAGCTGTCTGTTTTAAAAAGGAGTTCTATTTTGTTTGTTGTGGTATCATAACGCTGTATTACTCCATTATGGTGAGAAGCTATGAGGTAAGTATCTGCTTTTTCTCGTGTTATCAAGGCACAACCTTCTCCCTTAATTCTCTTTTTCCTTGTACTTTCTTCTATATAGTTGTAAGCGGTAACAGTTATACTGTTGAAATTCATTAGTATAAGGGTGTCTTGGTCATTGGAGGCTACATAATCAGAAAACTTAGGTATGCCTTTTTCGTGTTTTTTGACTACTGCCAAAGTCTCTCTGCTGAGTTGGAATATCTTATTATCAGTAATAGCAAATATATATTGCCCATCTGTGCTGAAATACATACAGCGCACACTGTTGCGTATCAACACATTGGCTACTTCTTTACCCGTAGAGAAGGAGAGCTTGTGCAATCGCATAGAGGCATACTTGGAACCCCAACCATCAGCTATATAGAAATGGTCGGGATTAAAAGGGTCGGCAAGTGGAGGAGTAAGACCTCCATAAATACCGTTTTTTAGTTCTGTTTTCCAGAGAATGTCTGTTTTTAAGCTCATTTTACTTTAACTACCGAAAGAAAAATCTTGTTTTACAATGTGAAAAATAACCAGCAGTATGTTTTTATCCTACACTTCCCTCCAAACTGATTTCCAATAGTTTTTGTGCTTCTATGGCAAATTCCATTGGTAATTTGTTCAGAACTTCTTTACTGAAACCATTCACAATCAGCGCGATAGCTTTCTCGGTGTCTATACCTCTCTGGTTGCAGTAGAAGATTTGGTCTTCCCCGATTTTAGAGGTTGTAGCCTCGTGTTCCAGCTGTGCAGAAGGGTCTTTAATTTCGATGTAAGGGAAAGTATGCGCTCCACACTCGTTGCCCATCAATAGGGAATCACACTGGGAGAAGTTTCTCGCTCCTTTGGCTGTTGGGAGAACTTTTACCAGTCCTCTGTAAGAGTTATTGGATTTCCCAGCCGAAATTCCTTTAGAAATGATAGTAGATTTGGTATTTTTACCGATATGAATCATTTTCGTTCCTGTGTCTGCATACTGGAATTTATTGGTAACTGCGATGGAGTAGAACTCACCCACAGAGTTGTCTCCTTTTAGAACACAAGAAGGGTATTTCCAAGTAACCGCAGAGCCTGTCTCTACTTGTGTCCAAGAGATTTTTGCTCCCGTTTCGGCAAGCCCTCTCTTCGTCACGAAGTTAAACACACCGCCTTTTCCTTCTTCATCACCTGGGTACCAGTTTTGTACTGTGGAATATTTGATTTCCGCATGGTCTAAAGCTATCAATTCTACTACAGCCGCGTGCAGCTGGTTTTCATCTCTTTGAGGCGCTGTACATCCTTCTAAATAAGACACATACGCACCTTCATCGGCGATGAGCAGGGTTCTTTCGAACTGACCGCTTCCTCCCTGATTGATTCTGAAATAGGTAGAAAGTTCCATAGGACATCTCACGCCTTTTGGAATGTAGCAGAATGAACCATCCGAGAACACAGCAGAGTTGAGCGCTGCGTAGAAGTTGTCATTTTGTTTTACCACTGTTCCGAGGTATTTTTTTACCAAATCTGGGTGTTTTTGTATCGCTTCGGAAATAGGGCAGAAGATAATTCCTTTTTCAGCCAAAGTTTCTTGGAAAGTGGTTGCCACAGACACAGAGTCCATCACCACATCCACTGCCACGCCAGTCAGCCTTTTTTGTTCTTCCAGCGAAATCCCAAGTTTTTCAAAGGTTTTTAGCAGCTCTGGGTCTACTTGGTCTAGGCTTTCTAATTCTGGCTTTTTCTTTGGCGCAGCATAGTATTTTATAGCCTGAAAATCAGGTTTTTCGTACTTTATGTTTGCCCAGTCAGGCTCTTCCATAGTCTGCCATATGCGGAAAGCTTCCAGACGCCATTCCGTCATCCATTCTGGCTCGTTTTTTCGTTTAGAAATTTCACGAACAATATCTTCGTTCAGTCCCGTAGGAAACTCCTCGTATTCTATATCCGTATAAAATCCGTATTCGTATTCCTTGTTTTCTAAATCAACCCTAAGGTCATCTTCTGTATATTTTGACATAATTATTCTTTTCGATTTAAAATATTATTTAATTTGACACAAAATTCCTCTTTCCAAACTTTACTAAAATTTGGGTTAAAATCAACTAATGAGAAATAATTTACAAAGAAAAAGACTCTCCGCAGCCGCAGGTTCTCTTGGCGTTTGGATTATTGAAGACAAATCCCTTTCCGTTCAGTCCGCCCGAAAATTCTAAAGTGGTACCCACGAGATATAAGAAAGATTTTTTATCCACGATGATTTTAATGCCGTTATCCTCAAAAACTTGGTCGTTTTCTAATCTTTCTTTATCGAATTTCAGGACATATTCCAGCCCAGAGCAGCCACCACTTTTCACTCCTACACGGATGTAGTCTGTGTCAGGGTCGTAGCCGTCTTCTTTCATTAGTTGTGTTGCTTTTTCTTTTGCAATATCAGAAACTTTTATCATTGATTTATATATAAAACTAATTGGCAAAGATACAAACAATCAGAAATATATCCTCAAAAAAGAATTAGATGTTATCTATTTTGTCTATAAATACAATTTTTATGATTGAGAAATACTATTAGAAGTCAGAATTTTGGTAAAAACCCTTCGTGTCTATGTGTTCAAAAACTTCGGGTGGAAGCATAGGGCGGACATTCTTTTTTTCTTTGATCATTTTTCTGATTTCGGTCGCGGAAAGTTCTATGATTGGAGCGTTTATTTTGCAGATATTCTCGTGTGTAATCGTTTCTTTGTCAGTGTCTTGTGTTAAAACACGCGGATAAACGATGATTTGGTGATTTTTTATCAAAGTTTCATAGTTTTTCCATTTTGGAAGGCTGACCAAATTGTCCTCGCCCATGATTAGCCCAAAAGTATATTCAGGATATCTTTCACGAAGATAAGTAAGCGAATCTATGGTGTAAGAAGGTTTCGGCATAGAAAATTCTATATCCGAAACGCGCATTTTAGGATAGTTTTTTATCGCCATTTCTACCATATCATAGCGGTCGTGGTCGTGGAGCAAACTTCTTTTTGATTTCAAAGGATTCTGCGGACTTACAACGAACCAAAGTTCATCTAAATCAGTATGTTCCACAATATAATTGGCTAAAATCAAATGTCCGATATGAATGGGATTAAAAGACCCAAAAAACAAGGCTATTTTCATGCGAAATGTTTAGGAGTTAAACTGAATATCTTTGATGTGAAGTATGTGGCTGGTCTGACCTTTCCAGTGGTTTTCTTCGATGGAAAAAACCATGTCAAAATTTTTCTTCTGCAAATTTTCATGATAGCTACCAAGCTTAAAACCAGTGCATTCTATATTCCTATTTTCTGAGGGCAGATAGAATTTTAGGTGGCTTTTGTCTTTGCCGATTAACTGGACAAATTTAGGGTTTGAAATGTTTTTTAGAGCAAAAACAGGGCGCATATTTTGCGGCCCGAATGGAGCTAATTTTTGATGAAAATCGAAAAATTTTTCATTGAGCTGACTGAGCTTTATTTCACAATCTATCTCTATTATCGGTGTTTTCTGGTGTTCTTGGATTTGTTCCGACACCACTTTTTCAAATAAAGTTTTAAACTCGTCAAAATTTTCTTTCTTTAAAGTAAGTCCAGCCGCGGCCTGATGTCCTCCGAATTTTTCTAAAAGATGGCTGCATTTTTCCAAGGCTTTATAAAGGTCGAAGTCCGACACAGAGCGGGCAGAGGCTACCATTTCTCCCTCACTACCATCTGTAAAAACGATGGTAGGTTTGTAGTATAATTCTGTAATTCGTGAAGCGGTGATGCCCACGATGCCTTTGTTCCAGTTTGGGTTATAAACGATGATAGAGGATTTCTTATCTTGCTCTGTATCAATTATTTGCTGAGTAGCTTCGGTAGTGGTTTGGTTATCCATTTCTCTTCGTTGGCTGTTCAGTTCACAGATTTCCTCTACGATTTTTTTTGCTTCGTTTTCATCGTTGGAAATCATGAGTTTTACGGCATTTTTTCCGTGAGAAATCCTACCAGCGGCATTTATTTTTGGTCCAATTTCAAAGACAATATTAGAAATAGTAAAGTTTTTTCGGCGTTCTTCTGGGATTAAATATTTTAATCCCATTTTTTCTGTATTGTCGAGTTTTTTTACTCCTAATTTCGCCATAGTTTTATTTTCGC
>CAUSFO010000067.1:0-9373 GCA_963530895.1 uncultured Flavobacteriaceae bacterium
AAAATAAAGTTTAATAAATTTTCTCTGTTTTCCTTTTTTTCTCGGAAAAACTGAATGAGAATCATCCATTCTCCTTTGGAATTTTGGCGAAGCATCAGCGTTCGTAGAAATCCTTCTTGATTCCTTAAATCAAAAAAATCAAGATTGTTTTTTATCGCATAATCTCTGATTGCGAGACGAATTTCGTTGGACGGCGCTTCTTGTAGGTAGCATTCTTTTAGGTCTAAAATCTTGCTCCACTGCCCTGGGATATGGAAGCCCAGAGCGTTTTTGTTGTCTATTTCTGTGTCGGATTTTATTTCTTCCGAAGTCAGCCAGCGAGCATTGGAAAACGAAAATTCCATTTTATTTCGGTAGAAATAGTGTTCCTCGCCTCCGAGAATAGGGATGCACTCAAAATCTTCGATGCCGCCTATTCTTTTAATATTGTTAAGAACCTCATTTTGTTTGAATTCAAGCTGCTTTTCATAGCTCATATTCTGCCACTTACATCCTCCGCACACACCGAAATGTATGCACTCTGGATCTATCCGAAACGGAGAAGGCTCTAAAATTTCTACCATTTCTGCTTCGTAATATTTGCTTTTAGCCTTTTTTACACGAGCATTCACGGTGTCTCCAGGGATTGCTCCAGAGACAAGCACAGTTTTGCCATCTTCAGTTTTTCCAACAGAAACTCCTTTCGCACCAGCGGAAATCAGTTTGATGTTTTCTAAAATTAGATTTTTATTTTTTTTCATTCGGTATTTTTATAGGAATCGAATTTACTTAGATTTATTTTTTTCTATGTCCATATAAATATGGATGGTTTGCAGGGCAGAAAAAGCCCTCATTTTGTTTAACATAAATTGAGCATGTGGATTTTGAATATTATCTAAGCTCAATTTTCTTTTATTTTTATCTTTCCAAGTGTAATAAGCAGGACTTCCGTTTTCGTAAGAAATCACCCCTATGGAATCGGCTATGAAATTATATTCATTGATTGCAAAGCGGTAGTTTGGCGATTTTTTAAACAAATTATCTCCCGAATAAATATATTTTTGGTTGGACAAACTCAAATTAAATATAGTAGGGAAGATGTCCTTGTGAGAAGCCATCACAGAGGAATCGAAAAAGGCAGGTTTGTATTTTTCTGGAATGTAGAAAAGTATTGGAACACTGCGTTTTAGGAAAGAGTTTTCATCATCGTATTCGAATACTTGTCGGATATTATGGTCGCCTGTTGCTACGATAATGGTGTTTTCTCCCAAAGGAGAATTTTTGATATCTTTTATAAATTTAGCCAGTTGAGAGGCTGAATATTGGTGGGAATAAAAATTAGCATAAGCCATTTTTTCATCCACTCGAAGAAGGTTTTTTATGGCGTCTATTTTAATAGGGTATGGCTTGTAATGAGTAGGAATTTCATATGGAGTATGGTTGCTCACAGTGAGGGAAAAGACCATTTTGGGCTTTGCAGGAGACTGCTGAAGCTGGTCTTTTATATAATCAAATAAATACCCATCGTGAGTTCCCCAAGCAAAGTCCTCGGCGTTAGGGAATTTTTGTTTGATATGAGAGCTTCCTTTGATAATATCAAAACCTTGTTTTTTTATGAATTTGTCTGTATTTCTCCATGAAAGGTGCGCACCTGTTATAAAATAAGTCTCGTAGCCTTGCTCTTTGAAAGGCTTTGAAACAGACGAACTGAATGAGGTGTCAAAATAAGGCGACTGCGAGATGATGCCTTTCGGAGTGTTTACCATAAGGTTTTCTAATGAATATATGGTTCCGTTGAAGGATGACAAACCGTTTTTGAAATAGTATAATTCGGGCAGAATTTCATTCAAATCACCCAAAAGATTGAGCTCTTTGGAATGGAGTTCAAAATAATGATTGCTCATACTTTCCATAAGGATAAATACGATGTTGGGCTTATTTTTCTCTAAAAACTCATTATGAGCCGTTGTGGAATACAAGTTTTTGTCAAAATCATCGATAATATTTTCGCGATAAACTTCTTTTACCTGCTCAAATGAACTAAATCCACTAACCTTTAATTCTTGAGTAATGTCAGGAGTGATAAGGTTGTCGTTTAATTCTGATTTTGCAAATTTTAGGGCATAAATAGGATTGTAGCAAAGAGCATTGATAAACTCATTTGTGCCTATATTAGTATGTTCCCTGCGGAGTGTAAATTCGCCTAAACTTCCTCTCATTCCTGCGATGAATAGAGGGAAAACTGCTAAGAGAAATAAAGTTTTCTTTGATGCAGGATAAGTATTTACACTAAAGTTTTTCTTAATTTTCTTGTGTAAAAATAGAAAACTAACGATGCATAGAGTGTAAATAATAAATATTTTAAATACAGGATAGTCTGTCCATACGGATTTTAGGACAGCTTTCGTATCATCATTAAATATTCCAAAGAATAAGATATTAATATGTGATTGGAAAAACTGATAATAAAAAAAATCTATGATGAAAAGAGAAACATAAACAACTAAAACAAAAGCTAGATAAAAACAGCTGAAAGTGAGATATATTTTCCCAAAATTTGTAGTAAATTTTTTAGGAACGAACAGTGAAAATAGCCAAAAAACAGCCAAAGGCAGAAAAGCGTAACATATGGCAGATATATCAAAACGAGGGCCTACAATGAAAAAAGCATAGAAAATATCGGAAAGATACTCTCCAAGCTGAGACCATTTTCCATAAACTGAAAAAAATATAAAACGATTGATGAAGAATAAACAGATGAAATAAAAAAAATACTTAAGTCCGTTTAGTGTAACTTTTTTAAATAAGTATAAATTTATCATGTAATATAAATGATTTATAAAAATAAATAGAATCCAAATAAATGGACTCTATTTATTCTTTAAACTTTTTTATTAGTGTCCGTGTCCATCGTGTTCTTCTTCTGTTTCAGAAGCATCAGGAACAGGAGCGGACATTCCTGTTTGTTTATTTAGAATGTCAATAAGTTCTGTCAGCTGGATATTAGAAAGCCCAAGAATAGTCTTACTTGCAACCTTTCCATCTTTATCTAAAATCATGAAACTAGGAAGCTTAAATCCATAGATATGGAGTTGTTGTGCCGCCTCAGATTTTAGCCCTCCTTTAGCATAAAGATTAACTCCTGTAAAGCCGTTTAATAATGATTTAGAAGTCTTTTGGAACTGCTTAGCATCATCATCCATATTGACATAGGCTACATTTAGTTTTGATTTATAAAACTCAGTAATCTCTTTTAATGCAGCAGCAGATTGTACAATATTTGGTGCAAAAGAGCTGTAGAAGATAAGCAAAGTAGGTTTTCCTTTAAGTTCACTTATTTTATAAGCTTTACCATCTTGTTTTATGAAATTTACTTCTGGTAATGTAGAACCTACTTTTGGTCCTATAATTGCAGTATAAACTCTTTCTAAGTCTTTTTTAATGTTTTCTGATTTTACTTTTTCAGTGAGCGCCTTTAGAACTTGCTCAATTTTATCATTTTGAGGATGAAGATCAAATTGAGTAGCGATATATGCAGCCAAGTAGTCTTTTTGCTCTTGTGAAAAATCTTTTCTAGTTTCTAAAAATTTCAAGAAAACTTCTGTTTGTGTAGTTTTAGTATCGTTAAGATAAGGAGTAGCAAATTTTCTGAAATCAGGCTCCAGTTTTCCTAAAAGATACTGTCTATAAGCAGGAAATTCTTTGATTAAAGCTTCTTTTTCAAATTTTTTCTGACTTTCTTTGAAATTCGCAGATACTTTAAAATCAGGATTTTGGGTCATCTGTCCGTGCATAATTTCATACTGAGAACTTATCATCAGAAGATTTACCATCAAGTCACTTTTTTTCCATTCTATGACATCCTTGTCAGCATTTTTAGATTTAGCAATTTCATCTAATTTCTTATTGATATCAGCAGAGTATTTTTCTATTTCTTTGATGAAATCATTTTCGTTTTTTGCTAAAACAGCTTGGTTTAATTTAGAAAAGTATGAAGTGATGAATTTTTGACTTTCAATCAAGAATTCATTATTAGCTTGTCCTTTTCCACTGATTTTCAGGTCTTCAGGGAATGTAGAGCCATTACCTTCCAGATTGAGGTTTTCACCATTTTTTAGATATAAGAAATTTACTTTTCCTTGATATACCAAAGCATAGATTCCGTCTTTTTTTACACTGATAGTATCAGAAAAATTTCCTTTTTCATCTATGCCAATATTCGCAATAGGAAGCGTGGCAACGGATGAAACATCTATAAGCTCCATTCTGCTCAGTGGTGCAGGGTTATTGATTTTTCCTGTAAAAACTAAATCTTTTTTGGAACAAGATATAGCAAAGACAGCGAATAAAATAAGCAAAAAATATTTTTTCATAATATGCTGGTTTTTAACTATTTGTAGTCCTCATCTTCATCTACTCCCTCATCATAGTAGTCATTAGAGAAATCGTCTTCCTCATCATAGCCGTCTTCAAATTCAGAGCTGAAATCCTCTTCTTCTAATAAATCAAAGTCATCCACAGCGATGTTTGATTGTTGTTTTTTCGTAGTGGCAGAGCTACCATTTTTACTTGGAGCCTTAAGAGGAACATTTCCGAAACGGAATACTGTAATAGGATAATTTACAGAGTTTTTCTCATCTGTAATTTCCAAAAGTTCACAAAAAAATTCCCAAAGGTCTAAAAGCCCGTATTTAAAATGCATTTTACTTCCAATTTCTGGAAATGCCTCACTCATGTACACATCAGACATCGTGTCTCCATCTCCATCATCAGACATATCTTCTAAAGGAACTGCTGTCCCCTCAGACCAGCTGTCATCAGAATAGTAAAAAGAAGAAAGCTCCTCACCCTGAAGGCTGAAAGCACTCTTAATTCCTAAATGCAGATTCCAAAGAGTTTGTTTTTCTCTAATTTCAATGTCTCTAAAAACCTGCTCCTTTGCATCTAAAATAACTCGTACTTTGTAAATCATAAATTCTTTTGTTCTTCTGTTTTTATTTAAAATTTAAGATGCAAATATAATATAAATCATATGCTAAGAAAAATTATTTTTAAAAAAAATGAAATTTTATGTAATTCATTTTAAATCAATTTATTAAAAATAAAAAAGCAGTGAAATTTTCACTGCTTTTTCTATTATTTCCCTAAATAGGATTTCAAGATTTTACTTCTGCTGTTGTGTTTCAGTCTTTTAATGGCTTTTTCTTTGATTTGTCGAACTCTTTCTCTCGTTAAATCAAAGGTTTCACCTATTTCCTCCAAATTCATAGGATGTTTGCCATTTAACCCAAAATAAAGCCTTACCAAATCAGCTTCTCTCGGCGTAAGGGTCTGCAAAGCTCTCTCTATTTCTATTTGTAGAGATTCCAGCATCAGTTCTTTATCAGGACTTGGAGATTCACCAGAGCGCAATACATCATAAAGGTTAGAATCTTCTCCTTCTACTAGCGGAGCGTCCATAGATAGGTGTCTTCCAGAGTTTTTCATAGATTCCTTGATGTCCTCCTCGCTCATGTCCAATACTTCGGCTAGCTCCTCTGGGGATGGCGGTCTTTCGTTGATTTGTTCCAGTTCCGCATAGGCTTTGTTGATTTTATTGATAGAGCCTATTTTATTTAAAGGAAGTCTTACGATTCTAGACTGCTCAGCCAAGGCTTGAAGAATAGACTGTCTAATCCACCATACAGCGTAAGAAATGAATTTAAACCCTCTGGTTTCATCGTATCTTTTAGCGGCTTTCATTAGTCCTAAATTTCCTTCGTTTATTAAATCTGGAAGAGAAAGTCCTTGGTTTTGATATTGTTTAGAAACAGAAACCACGAAACGAAGGTTGGCTTTGATTAGTTTTTCTAAAGCAACCTTGTCTCCAGACCTGATTTTTTGGGCTAAAATAACCTCTTCATCGGCAGTGATAAGTTCTACTTTACCGATTTCCTGTAAATATTTATCCAAAGATGCGGTCTCTCTGTTGGTTACCTGTTTGGTGATTTTTAGTTGTCTCATTTGATAAATAGTATTTTGTAATTTACTAATTACATATACGACAGGATTATCATAAAGGTTACACCTAAAAACATTTTTTCTGCAAAAAGTATTGTTTTCTTTTGTGAATTCCCTGATTTTTTACTATCTTTGGCGTTTAGCAAAAATTTTATTCGATGAAAAAAACCGTATTATTAGTTGTGGTTACATTTTCTTTGTGGTCATGTGGAGCATCTCAGCCAGCTAGAGTTTATGGAAATAAAAATATTTCTAATAACAATTCTTATTCATATAATACAAATAATGAAAAGCCATCAAAATCAAAAAATAAAAAATCTTCAAAGGAGGGACCTAATGCCAAAGCAGCAAACATCCTTTCTGATGCAGAGAAATACCTTGGGGCTCCGTATAGAGCGGGAGGGATGACTTATTCTGGATTTGATTGTTCTGGATTTGTGAATACTGTTTTTGCGGAAAATGATATTAAACTTACCAGACGCTCTGCTGACCAAGCGAAAGAAGGAGTGGGAATCAATATAGAGAATGTAAAACATGGCGATTTATTATTCTTTGCTACTGCTGGTGGAAAGAGGGTTTCTCATGTGGGGATAGTTCATACGATAACAGATGATGGGGAAATTAAATTTATCCATGCTTCTACGAGTAAAGGTGTGATTATTTCTTCATTGGAAGAGGCTTATTGGGATAAGGCGTTTCTTTTCGCGAGAAGGGTTCTTTAAAATGTGATTTTTTGAATTTATAAATTTTAATTAGTAATAAAAAAAATGAGTTTACAACAAAAAATAGAAGAAGCTTGGGAAAATAGAGAATTGTTAAAACAAGCTGATTATCAGAAGGCTGTTCGCTCTGTAATCCGTGAACTAGATTTAGGGAAAATAAGAGTAGCAGAGCCTGTTTCTGATGGGTGGCAGGTGAATGAATGGGTGAAAAAAGCAGTGGTTATGTATTTCCCTATCCAGCAGATGAAAACCATAGAGGTAGGACCTTTTGAGTTTCATGATAAAATTCCATTAAAGAAAAACTATGCAGAGAAGGGGGTTCGTGTTGTTCCTCATGCAGTGGCAAGAGAGGGTGCATTTATCGCTTCGGGGGCTATTTTGATGCCTTCTTATGTGAATATTGGAGCGTATGTAGACAGCGGAACTATGGTGGATACATGGGCTACAGTAGGTAGTTGTGCGCAAATAGGTAAAAATGTGCATCTAAGCGGTGGAGTAGGTATTGGTGGGGTTTTAGAACCGTTACAGGCTGCTCCTGTGATTATAGAAGATGATGTTTTTGTGGGGTCTAGATGTATAGTAGTAGAGGGTGTTCGTGTGAAAAAAGAAGCAGTTTTGGGAGCAAATGTAGTTCTTACAGCATCTACTAAAATTATAGATGTGACAGGAAATGAACCTGTGGAGCTAAAAGGCAGAGTTCCAGCTCGTTCGGTAGTGATACCAGGGAGCTACACTAAGAAATTCCCAGCTGGAGAATATCAGGTGCCATGTGCTCTAATTATCGGTAAGAGAAAGGAATCTACAGATAAGAAAACCTCTCTGAATGATGCTCTTAGAGAAAATAATGTTTCTGTATAATATATTTAAAGCGCTCTAATTAGGGCGCTTTTTTGCTAAAAATAGGGAGAACATGGAAGAGCTGAAAAATTGGATAAAAGAAAATCCTTTAGCGTTTGGGGGAGTGCTTTCGCTTATGTCTTTTGTCTTTGGGGTTTGTTTGGTTTTGGGAGCAGTAAAGGATTGGGACTGGCTGTATGAACCTGATGAACATTATCAAAACAACTGGACTATGGGGCAGATAAGCCGCTATATGGGGAGGGATACAGCTCGTTTTATAGGATTTTTAGGCGGAGTGTTTTTTATGGGAATAGGGCTGTATTTTATGTATCAAATTTACAGTGAATGGAAGTGAAAATTATGTGTAAAATAGATTTTTAGATTTAAAATAATAGATTTATGGAAATGAAAGAACAAATTAGTATGAAACAATCGTTGTATAAGGCATTGAAGCCTCTTTATACAGAACTTCTTGAGCAATTGTCAGAGGAAGATAAGTCGATAACAAGTCCTTTCTGTGTACAATGGGGAAAGAATTTTCCCACAACTCTGTTTAGTGGCTTGCTTTTCGTAGGGAGAGCTACAAATGGTTATGGCACAGATGCTACTAAAAGTGTGGATGTCCTGTTTGATGGAGAAGGAGATTCGTTAGGATTTGCAAGACCTAATCAAATGAGTTGGTTAGCAACATCCACTACTAATAATAATTATAATTGGCGACAATCTCCTTTTTGGAGACTAATATCTAAGGTTTCACAGGATTATACAGAAGGAGAGTGGTTTAATGGAATTGCTTGGAGTAATTTATGTAAAATAGCACCCTCAGAAGCTGGAAATCCTTCTGATAGTTTATATGATGCACAGCTTTCTGCTTGCCAAAAGATACTAAAAAGCGAGATTAAAATACTCTCTCCAAAGTTTGTTATTTTACTTACTGGAGATAGTTGGGCAAAAGATTTTTTATCTTATCTTGATGATAAAAAAACATGTTCTCCTATTGATAAAGTGGAATGGGGGAATAATTATACCATGGAAATATATCTTATAAATGAAGTCTATTTTTTGCGGACAGAGCATCCACAAGGAAAACCAGAACAGAGCCATATAGAAGGGATTAAGTCAATTATTGAAAAATATAAGTAACAAAGAATTAAATAGATGCCTTCAAATTGTATGCAGTAGTTTTTTATAATTTTGTAGTTTTAGGAAGACAAGGTTTGAAGTATTTATATAGTTCTGAAAAAATAAATATCTTTGATTTAGAGAATGATTTTTCACAAATAGCTACTATTTAAAAATAATAAAAATATTGTAACCAATGGATTGAAACTATTATAATAGTAAAAATACAATCGTTGCAAGAGAGATATTGAATAATAATAAGTTGATGTATTACAGATAATCTAAAAATCCCTTATGCAGATAGAAGAAATCAAAAAGAAATTGCAGATACTTTTGGAATTTCCTCAGCTAAAAAAACACAGAGAAGTGTATATAAATCCTGTGCTGAAAGAAGAAAAAGTAGTCCAAATAGAGAAAGAAAATCATATCACTCTCCCTGCTGATTACCGCACCTTCATTACCCAAATCGCTAATGGTTGTGTGGGTCCCGATTACGGACTGCGTTCCCTTAAAGAAGCAACGGAAGATCTGATGTGGAAAAACCGCACTATTGACCTCTCTACGCCTTTCCCTTACACTGAAGCTTGGAATGAAGAGGAATGGCTGAATAGTATTGATTGGGATGGTGGTGAGCGGCCTACGCCAGAGCAGGTGGAAGCCTATATGGATACAAAGCGCATCAGCGGTTGCTTGCAAATATGCCATATAGGGCA
>CAUSFO010000068.1:0-9366 GCA_963530895.1 uncultured Flavobacteriaceae bacterium
CATAGTTTACTCTATCTTTTCCTTTCCACCAATGAAATGGATACGAAAAATATTGTCTTAAATCTCCAGAGTCTCTTTCAAACTTTGGAGTAAAGCTATCCCAAAAACCTTTATGTTCTTTAGTTTCTAAAATTCCACATATTCCTAAAGTTTCTAATAAACCAGTAACTTCATCTTTATTTGAAGGAAATATTTTTTCTTTAGCTAGTTCATTTCTTAACATAGTAGCTGTTTTTTCTTCATCAAATTTATCTGTGAATAATAAAATTTTCTTTAAAATTTGATAATCTTCTTCTTTTGGAATTTTTTTCTCCATATTTAGAAATTCAGATAAATAATAGTAAGGTTTTTCAATCTCACTCCAAATTCCGCCACTACAATATTTTACCCAATTAAAAAATGTAGCAGTAATTTCTTTTGGAATTTTATATTCTTTTCCTTTATCATATTTTAGCCAACTTCTAGCATAGATATATGATGCTAAAATATATCTATAATCTAAATCTCTAGTTGATAGACTATATAAAAAAGCATTCGATACTTCTTCTAAAGAAATTTTTGCAAGAAATTTTTCAAGATTATCAATAAATTCTTTTTCTGTAATAACTATATCTTCTCTAAGTAAGCCCTTTTCCTTTATATATTCTATTTCCTCAAGATTTAAACTTGATTCATTTTCCATATATTTTAAAAATGATCTTTTAGCTTTTTTATCTATCATATTTTACCTTTCAAATTTTTTTATGTCTCTAGCTTTTCAATATTCTATATTATTTTTTTCTAAATATTCCTCATAAGATTTGAATTCATCAGTACTTATTTCATCTTGATAATTTCTTTTTTCATATTCTTGTAGTAACTTATATCTTTTCTTCTCTTGTTAAATACTTATCTTTTGGATATTTTTCAAAGATATCTAAATACTCTTTAAAGATTGCTTTCATCTAAATAGTAAATATTTCGCACAAAGATACAAAACCTACTTCTATCTTGGCTGATGATTTTGGTCATAAATCTATTAAAAAAAGGCGTTTAGTTTTAAGAAAAATAATCATGAAAAAAGGCGTATTTTGAAGATATTTCCCAGACAATCCACAGGGCAAATTTTATCAAAGTGAAAAATTCAAACACCTGCTGAACTATCTGACACAAAACCCAAGCTAAAAGAGAAAAACAACCAGAGGAAGTAAATAGATTATTAGATAAACTCCTTTGATAATTTTATTTATCTTTGTAAAAATAACTTTATGAAAAAGATTTTTGTATTATTTGGTTTATTCTCTTTTCTATTGGGTTTCTCCCAGAAAAAATATCATTTCAAAAACAATGAAGGGAAAGAAGAAAATATCTACTTACTTTTCAAAAACAATATTAAACAGGAATACAAACCCATAAAAACCATTAGAACCAAATTTTCTTCAAAAAATATAGAGGAGAATACATTTGAATATCAACTGAACTATCTAGCAAACCTTTGCCTGAATAATGGAGGAAACTCAATGTGGATAAAATGGATTCAAAACATAGGTGATCCTGATTCTTTTGTAATGTCAGCTTATATTTATCATTTACCCGATAATGAATTTTCCATAAAAGAGAAGGAGAAGGAAAACGAAAAAACTGAGCTCATTGTTTATAGACCTAAATATTATAATGGTTTGGGAGCTGAATTCTCAAAGTTAGAAATCTTTATCAATGGCAAACCTTTAAATTTAAAAAAAGGAGCGGTTTTTAATATGGAAAAACCTACCAATGAAGAGTTTTATTTAGAAATTCCTAAACACAAAATCAAAGAAAAAATTAAAATTAATGAAGGAGAAAAGAACTATCTAAAATTTATGCTTTATCAAAATATACCTAAAGGCAATACCCTTTACCCAAACCAAATTATCATTCCTCTTGGTAAAGTATTTCCTGTATTTGATTTAGTAAGTGAAGTTCAAGCAGATATAGAAATTGATAATTTTTAATTTCAAAAAAGATAAAACCATAATTTTAAAATCATTTACTTATTTTTACTTTACCAAGTGTAAGTTATTGATATGGAGAATTATCATCATTTTAATTAAAACAATGAAATACTTAATTTTAGGAATAGGAAACAAAGGCGAAAAATACGAAAATACAAGGCATAACATCGGTTTTAAAATCGTGGAGAGAGTTGCCGAAAAAATCGAAGCAGAATTCAGCTCTACAAACTACGGATGGATAGCCGAAGGAAAATACAAGGGCAGAAAAATAATTCTTTTAAAACCAGACACTTATGTGAATCTCTCTGGAAATGCCCTAAAATTCTGGATGCAGAAAGAAAACATTCCTTTGGAAAACATCCTCGTTGTGACAGATGATTTGGCGCTGCCTTTCGGTGCTTTACGCCTAAAATCAAAGGGGTCTGATGCTGGGCACAACGGTCTGAAAAACATTCAGGAAATGATAAAAACCCAAAACTACGCCCGCCTGAGATTTGGGATTTCTTCCGATTTTGAAAAGGGCAGACAGATAGACTATGTCATCGGTGAATGGAGCGAGGAAGAAAAAGAAAAACTCCCTGAAAGAATCGAAAAATTTGCAGATGCCTGCCTGTCCTTCGTTTTCGCAGGAATTACCAATACGATGAATACTTTTAACGGAAAATAAATTTTATTACTAAAATCACCAAAAAACTATTATTTTTGTAAAAATTTGAATTTGTGATTAGTAACGAGCAAATAAAAGACGCACAGACCCGAATAGAAGATTTATACAAATACCTTCAAATAGAGCGAAAAAAGGTAGAAATATCCAATGATGATGAGAAAACTGCTTCACCAGAATTTTGGGACAACCCGAAAGAAGCCGAAGCATTTCTGAAACAGCTCCGCTCCAAAAAGAAATGGGTGGAAGAATACGAAGAAATCCATAAAGAATTTGAAGATTTACAAGTATTGGTAGAATTTTCCAAAGAAGACCCAGACAGCGAAAAAGAAGTAGAAGACATATTCCCAAAACTCCTTGAAAAAATAGAAAATCTGGAATTTAAAAATATGCTTTCCAGCGAAGGAGACGAGCTTTCTGCCGTCCTCCAAATCACGGCTGGAGCAGGAGGAACAGAGAGCTGCGACTGGGCATCTATGCTGATGAGAATGTACATCATGTGGGCAGAAAAGCAGGGATACAGCGTGCGAGAGCTCAACTTCCAAGAAGGAGATGTAGCGGGCGTGAAAACCGTGACATTAGAAATAGATGGCGAATTTGCCTTCGGATACCTAAAAGGCGAAAACGGCGTGCATCGTTTGGTGAGAATTTCTCCTTTTGACAGCAACGCAAAACGCCATACCAGCTTTGTTTCCGTTTATGTTTATCCTTTGGTGGATGACACTATCGAGATTAATATCAATCCATCCGACATCACTTTTGAAACCATGAGAGCCAGCGGTGCAGGAGGACAGAATGTAAACAAAGTAGAAACCGCCGTGCGACTCCGCCACCACCCTACGGGAATTATCATCGAAAATTCTGAAAGCCGTTCTCAGCTTCAAAACAAAGAAAAAGCCATGCAACTCTTAAAATCAAGGCTTTACGAAATAGAATTGGAAGAGAGAAACAAGGCACGAAACGAAATAGAAGCAGGAAAAATGAAGATAGAATGGGGAAGCCAGATTAGAAACTATGTGATGCATCCTTACAAATTGGTAAAAGATGTTCGCTCTGGCTATGAGACCTCTGATGTGGATGCTGTGATGAATGGGAACATTACTCCTTTCCTAAAATCTTTCCTAATGGCAGAAGGACAAGGTGACGAAACTCATGATTTAACGATATAAAATTTTATCGCTGATATTCTTAAATAAATTATCTTTGTTGATTATTAGATTTTATGGAACATTTTGAAAGTTGGAAAGATTTAGTAAACCCTGAATTTTACATTAAATTAGGCGGTTTTTGGCTGGTGCTTCTCATCGTATTTGCAGAATCAGGATTGTTCTTCGGATTTTTCCTACCTGGGGACAGCTTGTTGTTTATTTCTGGAATTTATTCCACCACGATTATCAGTGAAACCTTTGGAGAAACAGGAAGCGACCTTCTCAACACTACGATTTTAGCTGCTACTGTGGGTGTCGCTGCCATTCTTGGAGATTCAGTAGGTTATTGGTTTGGCTCAAAAAGTGGTCAGAAACTTTACCAAAAGAAAGAATCTTTTTTCTTTAAAAGAAGTTATCTGCTGAAAGCACAGCAATTTTACGAAGAAAATGGAGCAATGGCTATTATTATTGCAAGATTTTTGCCCATGATTAGAACCTTCGCTCCTATTGTGGCGGGCATAGTGAAAATGGATAGCAAAAAGTTCTTTTTATATAATATTATAGGCGGGCTTTTATGGTCTTTTTCTCTGATTTTTGCTGGACATTATTTGGATAAACTTTTTATCGACCAGTTCGGAATTGATTTGAAAAAACATTTGGAATATATTATCATTGGACTAATTGTAGTGACAACAGCTCCTGTTCTAATCAAAGCCTTAAAAAAATAATCCTTTTAAATTTATTCTTAATTAGTAGAAAAATAAAAAGCTGTTTCAAAATGAAACAGCTTTTTTTGTTATTGTAATTTAATAATTACTTCAATTCTACTTCAGCACCAGCTTCTTCTAATTGCTTTTTAAGAGCTTCTGCTTCGTCTTTTGGAACTCCTGTTTTTACTGGAGCTGGAGCACCATCTACGATGTCTTTAGCTTCTTTAAGACCAGCACCTGTTAAGTCTTTAACTAACTTAACTACAGCTAATTTAGAAGCACCTGCATTTTTAAGGATTACATCAAATTCTGATTTTTCCTCAGCTGCAGCACCTCCACCAGCAGCACCAGATACTACTACTGCAGCAGCAGCTGGCTCGATTCCGTACTCTTCTTTAAGAATAGTAGCTAATTCATTTACATCTTTTACTGTTAAGTTAACAAGCGTTTCCGCTAATTTTTTTAAATCTGACATTTTTCTAATGTTTTAATTGTTGAACGATTTATTTTAATTTTATTGAGTGTCTATTTTACTCAGTGAAGACCAAAAATTACTCTGCTCCTTCTTCAGATGCAGGCTCTTCTTGTTTTGGTTCTTCTACCACAGGAGCTTCTGCTTTCGCTTCTGCAACCTCTGGTTTGTTTTGCAATGCAGAAATCAAGTTTCTGATTGGAGATTGAAGTAATCCTATGATTTCTCCAATCATCTCTTCTCTAGACTTGATGTTCGCTAGAGTATCTAATTGGTCATCACCAATATAGAAAGTTTCTTGCAAATAAGCTGATTTCAAAGCAGGGAATGCTCCATTCTTTCTGAAATTCTTGATAAGTTTTGCAGGAGCATTTGCTACTTCTGCTATCATCAATGCAGAGTTTCCTTTGAATGTAGAGAACATTTCTGAGTAATCTACTCCCTCCACTTGTTCCATCGCTTTTTGAAGCAATGTATTTTTTACAACTCTAAGCGTAACATTACTTTTAAATGCTTGTCTTCTAAAATCTGAAGTAGCAGCAGCATTCATTCCTTCAAGATTTGCTACATAAACCACTTTGGCATCTTGTAACAATTCTTTTAATTCTTGTATTACTAATACTTTTTCTTCTTTTGTCATTGTCTTTCAGATTTTAGTTTACAGATTTAGTATCGATAGCAATACCTGGACTCATTGTAGAAGAAAGGTAAATACTCTTCACATAAGTTCCTTTTGCTGCAGTTGGTTTTAATTTGATTAAAGCCTGAATAAGCTCTTGTGCATTCTCTCTAATCTTATCTGCATCGAAAGATACTTTACCAATACCTGCATGTACAATACCATATTTATCCACTTTGAAATCAATTTTACCTGATTTCACCTCTGCTACTGCTTTACCTACTTCCATAGTAACTGTTCCAGACTTAGGGTTTGGCATTAGACCTCTTGGACCCAATACTCTACCCAATGGACCTAGTTTACCCATCACAGCTGGCATAGTAACAATAACATCTACATCTGTCCAACCATTTTTGATTTTTTCTAAGTACTCATCTAGACCTACATGATCAGCACCAGCAGCTTTTGCTTCTGCTTCTTTATCAGGAGTAACCAAAGCCAATACACGGATATCTTTACCCGTTCCATGAGGAAGAGAAACTACTCCTCTTACCATTTGATTAGCTTTACGAGGATCTACACCTAATCTCACAGCGATATCTACAGAAGCATCAAATTTTGCTGTATTTACTTCTTTTACTAAGGCTGAAGCTTCTTCAAGGCTATATGCCTTATTTTTTTCTAGCTTAGCTACAGCTTCCTTTTGCTTTTTAGTTAATTTTGCCATTCCTTAATTTTTAAGCGTTAGGTTTCGTTCCTGTTACTTTTAATCCCATTGATCTTGCTGTACCAGCAACCATACTCAAAGCTGAATCTAGTGTAAAACAGTTAAGATCTGCCATTTTATCTTCAGCTATTTTTTGTACTTGCTCCCAAGTTACAGAACCTACTTTGTTTCTGTTAGGCTCCCCAGATCCTTTCTTTACCTTAGACGCCTCTAAAAGCTGAACCGCTGCTGGAGGTGTTTTAATGATAAATTCGAAAGATTTATCCTCATAAACTGTAATTACTACAGGAAGGATTTGACCTGGCTTATCTTGCGTTCTTCCATTAAATTGTTTACAAAACTCCATAATGTTCACCCCTGCAGAACCCAATGCTGGACCTACTGGTGGAGAAGGGTTTGCTGCCCCTCCTTTCACTTGAAGTTTTACCATTTTAAAGACTTTCTTTGCCATGTTTCTTTATTAAAATAAATTAAAAATATAAAAATGTGGAAGCATTTTATAAATCTGTAAATGAATAGAGGAAATATCCTTCTCACCTGAACATTTCAACTCCATTTACGGACTGCAAAATTATAAATTTATTTCTTATCTACAAAAATAAATTTACTTTTTATTCTAAATATCAATAAAAAACCACCCTGAAAAGAGTGGTTGTATTTTAATTAAAGTTTTTCTACTTGCATATAGCTTAGTTCCAATGGAGTTTCCCTTCCAAATATTCTAACTTTAACTTCTAATTTCTTCTTATCTTCATGGATTTTTTCAATAGAACCATTGAATCCGTTAAATGGCCCATCTATAACTTTCACATTTTCTCCTACAACAAAAGGAATCTCTACATCCACCGCAAATTCAGAAAGTTCGTCTATTTTCCCCAGCATTCTATTAACTTCCGCAGGTCTCATAGGAACAGGATCTCCTCCTTTTGTCAAACTCAAAAATGAAATAACCCCTGGTATATTCTTAATCATGTGTGGAATTTCGCCCATAAGATTAGCCTCCACCATAAGATATCCTGGGTAATAAGGCCTTTCTTTAAAGACTTTTTTTCCATTTTTCATCTGTGCTACCTTCTCCGTAGGAATTACTACTTGAGTAACAAAAGATTCATACCCTAATCTTCTAACTTCAGTTTCTATATAGGACTTTACTTTGTTTTCCTGCCCACTAACGGCTTTCAGCACATACCATTTTAATTCTTCCATGAGAAATATTTTAGTTAAAAAATCCTATGAACAATGAATACAAGTTCTTGATTGATATACTAAAAAGGCTATCTACCCCAAATGTAAACAAGGCCAATATCAATGTAGACACAGCCACAACAACTGTAGAAGACTGTAATTCTTTCCACTTCAGCCATTCAACCTTTTCTCTAAACTCTAAAAAAGAATCTTTAACAAAACTTATAAAACTCATAATATATCGCCAATAAGAAAAAACTAAGGAAATCCCATCTATGATTACACAATAAATAAAATATACCTTAGTCTAAATTTGCACGGGCACTAGGATTCGAACCCAGATCAACGGTTTTGGAGACCGGTATCCTACCATTGGACGATGCCCGTAGTTTGATTTAAATTTAAAAGTTTTCCCGAAAGATCCCTTTCGGGAAAACTTTATTATACTAAATAATTAGTCTAAAATTTCAGTTACCTGACCAGCACCTACTGTTCTACCTCCTTCTCTAATCGCAAATCTAAGACCTACATTAAGAGCAATTGGTTGTAACAATTCTACTGTAATTGTCAAGTTATCACCAGGCATTACCATTTCTACACCATCTGGCAAGAAGATTTCACCTGTAACATCCGTTGTTCTTACATAGAACTGAGGACGATATTTGTTGTGGAATGGAGTGTGTCTTCCTCCTTCTTCTTTAGAAAGGATATAAACCTCAGCTTTGAATTTTTTATGTGGAGTTACAGATCCTTGTTTAGCGATAACCATACCTCTTCTGATATCAGTTTTCTCGATACCTCTCAACAATAGACCAACATTATCTCCAGCCTCTCCTCTGTCAAGGATTTTTCTAAACATCTCTACCCCTGTTACAGTAGAAGTTAATTTTTCAGCACCCATACCAATGATATCTACAGGATCACCTGTATTGATAACACCAGACTCAATTCTACCTGTAGCCACAGTACCTCTACCTGTAATAGAGAATACATCTTCTATCGGCATCAAGAATGGCTTATCTTGATCTCTCACTGGTTGCTCGATCCAGTTATCTACAGCATCCATCAATTCTTCTACTGTAGCAACCCACTTAGGCTCACCATTAAGAGCACCAAGAGCAGAACCTTTGATTACTGGAGAGTTATCTCCATCATATTCATAAGAAGAAAGAAGATCTCTCAACTCAAGCTCTACCAATTCTAACAATTCTGGATCATCCACCATATCCACTTTGTTCATGAACACAACGATTCTTGGAACATTTACCTGACGACAAAGCAAGATATGCTCTCTCGTTTGTGGCATAGGCCCATCAGTTGCAGCACACACAAGGATAGCTCCATCCATTTGAGCAGCACCAGTTACCATGTTTTTAACATAGTCGGCGTGACCAGGACAGTCTACATGGGCATAGTGTCTGTTTTCTGTTTCATATTCAATATGTGAAGTATTAATTGTAATACCTCTTTCTTTTTCTTCTGGAGCTGAGTCAATTGCAGAGAAATCTCTCTTTTCAGCCAATCCTTTGTCTGACAATACTTTAGATATTGCAGCAGTCAAAGTAGTCTTACCGTGGTCAACGTGACCAATTGTACCAATGTTCAAGTGCGGTTTACTACGATTAAACGTTTCCTTTGCCATGATTTAAATTATTTTATGTTTAAACTATTTTTTCAATTCAGTGTGCAAATATAATCATTTTTTTGAATATCAAGAAAAAAAATAAAAAAATATATATTTCTATTCTTTACCTTATATATTTAATCAAAAAAAATCTCAAAGAAAATTCTTTGAGATTTTTAATTATTCTTCCTAATTATAAGGACTCAAAAACAGTTCTACTTCCTGTTTTTTGAATTGGTCTATAATT
>CAUSFO010000069.1:0-8542 GCA_963530895.1 uncultured Flavobacteriaceae bacterium
TTATACATTCCATACATTTTATCCATATATTGCTGGTGTTTTTCTTCTATAAACCAAAATACATGCAGTCTCTTATAACCAAATGATTTTAATATATCGGTAACTTTTTGCTGATTGTATTCCCATAATTCCAACATTAAAATTGGCCTTTTGTCCTTAATAAATTCTAGCATCCCCATGACTGCATTTTCCTCATTCCCCTCTATATCTATCTTTACAAAACATAACTCATCAAAATCTTTATAATCAATAAAACTATCAAATGAAACTATTTCTATATCTTCTTTATTTTTATTGTCTTCATTCATAACTAATGAAGATTCAGCTGTTTCCTCAGAATTATAGTATATAGTAAGTGTCTCATTTTTAATACCTAAACCTAAATTATAGATATTAGCATTTTCAGAACATTGGTTTTCTTCCAGATTTTTTAGAATCATTTGGTAGCTTGATTTCATAGGCTCAAAGGTAATTACTTTCCATCCATTTTTAGCCATCAAAACAGTATATCTTCCTATATGCCCCCCCACATCTACAAAAGTTCCTTTCTTATCCTTTAATACATCCAAAAGGAAATAAGGAATATCAGGTTCATAGGATTCCAAACACGGCCAAAAATCTATTGTATTTGCTCTTGTATTAAGCACTATATTTCTTAACTTAAATTTTGCTGAAGGAAATGCTATTGGATTTTTCATACCTATTCCCTTAAAAATATAATGAGAAAAAAACGATATAAAAAACCTAAACTTCCCTTCTAAAATTTGATTACTAATACTCCTCAATGAATTCTTAAAAATTTGTAGTTTTTTCATAATATAGATAATTGTTTTAAATATTTACTAACAAACTAGGCTTTCCCTCAATATTATTTTGATTGCTTTCAAATGTTTTTTATGAGTTTCGGGGGTTGCCTAGTCTATACCAAATAGATATTGGGTGCAAATTACTCATATTTATTTGTTTATTCAAGAAATTACCTTTTTTATTTTTTTGAACTTTATTATTTTACCTCTTTTACAAGTTTATATCAATTAAGAAAATTTACATTATGAATAAAAAAAGAATTACTAAATTTGCCTCCCAAGTCATAATACTTTAATTGTGAAAGCAGAAACTCCCGATGATATAGAGACAAGAAACCCTAAGATAATGATTTATCCATCTTCTCGTGTTCTAAAATCAGAGGAAATACAGGTCGTTTCAGAAAGAATAAATGATTTTTTATCGGACTGGACTACGCATGGCGAGCCGCTTTCGGCATCATTTAGAATAGAAAGAAATCAGTTTCTCATCATCTTCATCAATGAAGAAAATGCAAAAGCTGGTGGATGTTCGGTAGATTCACTTACGAGTATGATAAGGGATATCAACACGGAATTTGGGTTGGATTTTTTGAACAGAATGAAAGTTTCTTACATAGAAAATGAAGAGACTAAAACCATCAATCTTCTTGATTTCAAAAAAGGAATAAAAAACGGCTCTATCCCACAGAATATAGAAGTTTTTGACTTCGCCAAAGAAACATACAATGACTATTTATCTGGCTTCCTGCTGCCATTAGAAAAAAGCTGGGCTAAAATTTATTTATGAAAAATATAGTTTTTATCATCGGTTTTTTATTCGTTTCCTGCTCCCAAAGCACACAGGTCTACACACCTGTGGGAGGAATGTCCAATGAAGAAATGGGCGTTTCCAAAAACAGAGCAAAACAGCTGAACACCATGGAAAGAGAACAAATCCAAGAATGGATTTCCAAACAGAAAGAGAAATTCTATCCTACCCAGCTCAACTACTGGAGTAATATAGAAAATCTAGAACAAAGAAAGAAAAAACAAGATGGAGAGTTGGTTTCGTTCCAATATGAATTGTATGATTTTGATTTACAAAAATTCTACGAAAAACCTAAAGTTCATAAGAACGCTCCTCTCGGAAAATTCGAGGAACTAGACGCCATAGAAGATGCGGTTCGGTACCTTAATCCTGATGAAGAAGCCACCCTTCTCGTTCCTTCCGTTCTGGCGTATGGGACTTATGGAGATGGCGACCAAATCCCTTACGACATGCCTCTAATCATTAAACTAAAACTTATAAAATAATTTCTAATATTATGAAAAGAATCTTATTTTTATTAATTTCTGCTTTAATTTTAACAAACTGTAAACCTATTTATAAAAAAATGAATATAGACAAAGCACTTTACGAAAAACTTCCTGATGGGGTCTATGCAAAAATGGAAACTTCAAAAGGAGACATGATTATTCAGTTCTTCGACAAGGAAGCTCCTGTTACGGTGGCTAACTTTGTAGGACTAGCACAAGGAACTATAGAAAACAAGGCGAAAGCAAAAGGACAGCCTTACTACGATGGAATTATCTTCCACAGAGTGATTAAAGACTTCATGATCCAAGGTGGTGACCCTACAGGAACAGGAATGGGCGACCCAGGGTACAAATTTGATGATGAAAAAAATGATTTGAGACACGAAGGAAAAGGTTACCTTTCTATGGCAAACTCCGGCCCTAATACAAACGGTTCTCAGTTCTTCATCACAGAAGTGGCTACGCCTTGGCTAGATGGAAGACACACTATTTTCGGTAAAGTAATCAGCGGTCTGGAAACTATCGATGCTATCGCAACGGTAGAAAAAGGAGCTCAGGACAAACCGAAAGAAGATGTAGTAATCAAAAAAGTAGAAATCTTCACAAAAGGTGACAGCTACAAATCTTATAATGCGGCGAAAATCTTCAACGAAGGTAAAAATAAAATCCAAGAAAAAAACAGACAAGAGCAAGAGAGAAAATTCGCTTCTCTAAAAGAAGGAATGCAGCAGACTCCATCTGGTTTGTTCTATAAAATAACAAAACAAGGAAACGGAAAACAGCCTCAGAAAGGAGATGTAGTTTCTGTTCACTACGCAGGAAGACTCGTAAACGGACAGGAGTTTGACAACTCTTTCAGAAGAGGAGAACCGATAGAAATCCCTATTGGCGTTGGTCAAGTGATTAAAGGCTGGGATGAAGGAATTATGCTTCTAAAAGAAGGTGATGCTGCTACTCTTCTTATCCCTTCTGAACTAGGCTACGGAGCTAGAGGCGCTGGCGGTGTGATTCCACCTAACGCTTGGCTGATTTTCGATGTAGAATTAGTAAGAGTAAAATAGATTGAAAAAGAACTCCTAATTTAGGAGCTCTTTTTTTATTTTTGTCAAAATTCTTGATAATCTCATCAAAATGACAATACAAAACCTAATAAAAGAAATCAGCCAAATCATTCCTCTTCAACAGGCGGAAGACTTTGATAATGTGGGACTTCTCTGCGGAAATCCAGAGCGGAAAATCACAGGCGTTTTAATCTGTCACGATGCCTTGGAAAGCGTCGTAGAGGAAGCTGTACAGAAAAATGCAAATGTGATTTTGACCTTTCATCCGATTATTTTTTCAGGATTAAAGTCCATCACTGGCAAAAATTATGTAGAAAAAGCCGTCCTGAAAGCGATAGAAAACAAAATAGCCATCATCGCCCTGCACACCGCGCTGGACAATCATTATTTCGGTGTAAATCACAGAATTTGCAAAGAATTAGGTTTAGACCATCTCAAAATTTTAATTCCAAAAAAAGAAAATCTTTTACAGCTAATCACTTATGTTCCTGTGGATTATGCCGAGCAGGTCAAAAAGGCTTTATTTGAGGCTGGTGCAGGAAACATTGGTTTTTATGATGAATGCAGTTTCAGCATCGGTGGCGAGGGAACTTTCCGCCCAATAGACGGTTCTAATCCGTTTTTGGGCAAAAAAGGAACGACTGAAAAAGTCAATGAAATTCAGCTTTCTGTGATTTTTGAAAAATTCAAAAAAAATCAGATTATTTCCGCTATGAAATTCGCTCATCCTTACGAGGAAGTTGCCTACCAAATCTATGCGATAGAAAACGAAAACCAATATTCTGGTTTGGGAATGTTTGGCGAATTGCCTGAGGAAATGGAGGAAAAAGAATTCCTGAATTTCGTGAAAGAAAAATTTGATTTAAAAATCATCCGTCACAGTGGTTTTACTGGTAAAAAAATAAAAAAAGTGGCTGTTTTAGGTGGCAGCGGAGCCAGCGGAATAAAAAACGCTCTGCAAAACGAATGCGATGCCTATCTCACTGCAGATATGAAATATCACGATTTTTTCACGGCTGAAAATAGAATTTTACTGTGTGATATCGGGCATTTCGAGTCGGAGCAATTTGTAGTTCAACAATTATATGAAATTTTATCAGAAAAATTCACTACATTTGCAGTTTCAAAATCAAGCATTAATACCAACCCTGTAAATTATTTCTTATAAGTTATGGCTAAGAAAAATATAGAAATCTCTGTTGAAGAAAAACTAAGAACCCTTTATGACCTGCAATATATCGATTCTAGGTTAGATGAAATCCGCAGTACCAGAGGCGAACTGCCGATAGAAGTGGAGGATTTGGAAAACGAAATAGAAGGTCTTAATAAAAGAATTTCTAAATTAGAAACAGATATTGAAGATTTCAACAAGGAAATCAGCACTAAAAAAGAGGTGATCAATCATTCTCAAACTTTGATTGAAAAATATAAAACTCAGCAGGATAATGTAAAAAACAATAAAGAATTCGAAGCATTATCAAAAGAAATGGAGTTTCAGGAATTAGAAATCCAGCTGGCTGAGAAAAAAATAAGAGAATTCGAAGCTAAAATCTCACAAAAAAATGAGGTTCTTTCTCAAAACAAAGAAAAAATAGAAGAGCTGGAATCTCACCTAAACTTCAAAAAATCTGAGCTAAACTCACTAATCACAGAAACTCAAAAAGAGGAAGAATTTTTAGTGAAAAAATCTGAAGAATTCGCGGCTCTAATTGACGAAAGACTGCTTTCTTCTTATAAAAGAATCAGAAACAACTCTGCTAACGGGCTTGCTGTAGTAGGTATAGAAAGAGGTGCGCCGAAAGGTTCTTATTTCACTATTCCTGCTCAGAAATTAGTAGAAATAGCACAGAGAAAGAAAATCATCATCGATGAACACAGTGGAAAAATCCTAGTAGATGATGAACTCGTAAGCGAGGAAAATGCTAAAATGGAAGAAATCATCAGATTCTAAATAAAAAACCGAGAGAAATTCTCGGTTTTTTTATTTTTTAACTCACCAAAAGGCTGCAGCCTCTGATATCAGAATGGTCTATTCTTCCTAAAACTTGGAATTTTCCATTGTGGATTTTCCCTAAATCTTGTGTCGCGATAAAACTACACGAATGTTTATTCGCCAAGTCTATAATATTGATAGCCCCAGTCCTGCCCTCTTCCATATAGGAAAACGGGTCTTCTGTATTACGAACCAAAATACGCATCCACGCTGGACACAGATACTCATTATTCCCCATAGAATACGCCTGCGAAAGGAGTTCCGTCATGGAATATTCGGAGTAGATTTTTTCGGTTTGGAAGCTGGTTTTCAATATTTCCAAAAGTTCATCTTTGGTCATTTCTTCTTTTCTGCCTTTCATTCCGCCCGTTTCTATGATAATCAAGTCTGGATTTTTAGCCAAATCAAAACCTTCGTTTTCTTTACAAAAATCTGCAAAATCCAACAAAGCAAAACTAACCCCAAAGAGAATGATTTTCTTATTATTCAGTTTTTTGAGAAGGTCAAGAAGTTCCTTGTGATTATACAAGAAATAGCCATTTTCCTGATGCCCAGATTTTTTCATCAAGAAATCCACCATATAGATTAGCGATGAATTTTGGCGTTCTAAATAACTTGGCAGCAACCCTAAAAACACGAAATCTTCTGGCTTCCCGATGAACTGCTCAAAACTCTTGTAAACACTCTCTTCGTATAAACCAAAATCCGCTACCCAATGCTTGGAAAGCGTCTGAATATTAGTCGTTCCAGATGACTGGAAATAGTTTTCCTTTTCTTTATTTTTATCTAAAATAGTGTGGTTTTTGAACATTTCTATCGGCAGAAAAGGAATCTCAGAAATCTGAGTGATTTGGTCTGGATTGATATTTAAGAAATCAACAAATTTTCTATAAACCTCCACATTTTCATACTGATAGCGAAAAGTTTCCAGACATTTTTCCCTAAAATCCTGCTCCGTTTTTATATCAAAAATTCCTTTCATTTGTCCATTTATTTATATTCCAGCAAGTCAAATTTCTGCCCATCAAAAACACCATAAGTGAAATAAGAAATCCAGTCACCAAGGTTGATGTAGAGCGAACCTGTTTTATCCAAATCCAAAACCATCGGCAGGTGACGATGCCCAAAAACGAAATAATCTATCTTTTCTGTTTTCAGTTTTTCTTTTGCGTAAAGAATCAGAAATTCCTTGTCTTCGCCCAAAAACTGCTTGTCTTCCTCGCCTGAAATCAATTTGTTTTTTGTGGAAAGATATATCGCCAGCCTCATCGCGATATCAGGGTGAAGCCACTTGAAAAGCCAGCGAGACACAGGATTGGTAAAAACTTTTTTCATTCTCTTGTATCCCTTATCCCCTGGCCCTAAGCCATCTCCGTGAGCGAGGAGGAATTTTTTCCCATTAATCTCAAAATATTGTTTCTCAAAAAAAACAGGAATGCCCAGTTCTTTTTGGAAATAATCTTTCATCCACAAATCATGGTTTCCCACGAAAAAATAAATGTCTATTCCGCTGTCTTTCAGTTCTGCGATTTTCCCAAAAACTCTTATAAAACCCTTAGGAACTACATAGTCCCACTCGTGCCAAAAATCAAATAAATCTCCCATCAGGAAAAGCACCTGACAGTCATGCTTTATCTCATCCAACCACTTCACGAAACGCTCCTCACGAGGTTTGCTCTCGGCAGGCGTAGGCGCCCCGAAATGCTGATCCGATGCGAAATAAATTTTCTTTCCTTCTTGGAGTTCTATTTTCATTTTGTTTAATCATTCATTATCCTCCGCAAACCATTCTCCGTAGGAGTTTTCGGTTTCGTGGAGTTTTAGATATACTAACTGCACTTGGCTCGGCAGTCTTTTCTTGATTTTATCAGCGATTTCGTAAAGCATATTTTCGCAAGTGGGCTGATAATCACAATAGATGACTTTATGCCCTTTCTGCTCGAGTTCTTTCCCTAAATCCTTATGAGGCGACAGCGCATTTACCATCAGTCCGTGGTCCCATTCATCCACGATTTCTTCTTTCACAATGGCTTTGAGGTCGCCAAAGTCAAGCACCATTCCGTTCTTTTCGTTGTTAATATCATCTATCGGTTTTCCCTTTATGGTTACAAAAAGTTTGTAAGAATGCCCGTGTATATTCTTGCATTTTCCATCATATCCGTAGAGAATATGAGCCGTCTCAAAAGTAAAAATTTTAGTTACCCTAATCATAGGGCAAAGATAGTGATAATGATTTAAAACAAAACCCTGTTCATATTATGTATTTTTAACTAATTTATTTTTCTATATTTGCGCATATTTTAACTTTTATCTATGGAACTATTATCATTATCAATGCCAAATTTTGCAGATCCGCAGATTTGGATTAGTTTATTAACATTGACCTTCTTGGAGGTGGTCTTGGGAGTGGATAACATTATTTTCGTTTCCATTTTGTCCAACAAACTCCCTGCTCAGCAGCAAAATAGAGCCAGAAATATCGGGCTGTTCTTTGCGATGATTTTCCGTGTCGGATTATTATTGACCATCAGCTGGTTAATAGGGCTAAGCGACCCTGTCCTCACATTGGATTGGTTCAATGACCCACAAAACCCAGGCAATGCATTGGCTTTAAGCTGGAAAGACATCATTCTACTCTGCGGAGGACTTTTCCTTATCGTGAAAAGTACGATGGAAATCCACCACAAAATGCAGGGTGATGAACACGAAGAATCTAATACATCCAAAGCCTCTGCGGCGATTACGATGGTTATCGTGCAGATTATTTTAGTGGATATGGTGTTCTCGCTAGACTCTATCCTTACAGCAGTGGGACTTGTTGATAATGTAGCGATTATGATTGCAGCTGTTATTATCTCTATGACAATAATGATGCTCTTCGCTGGAAAGGTGAGCAGCATTATAAACGCTCATCCGAGTTTGCAGATGCTGGCGCTTTCTTTCTTGGTTGTAATCGGTGTATTACTTGTTGCAGAAGGTATCCACCAACACATTAGCAAAAATATTATTTATTCTTGCTTGGCATTCAGTTTAACAGTTGAATTCCTAAACATCAAACTTCGTTCAAAACAAGAAAAACAAAAAAAAGCGGAATAATTTCCGCTTTTATTCTTATTTATAAAAAATGGCTGCATACAAATACCCTATTACTTTAGAAGCAGCGCTCAAGGAAGTAACCAAGGAGCGCTTTTGCAAAGGACATCATTACAAGGATGTCGCCCTAACTGACGAGATGGTAGCACAGATCGTACAAGTAAAGTCGTTGGTTAATATGGGATTTATCAATACCGATATTACCGATGAAGCTATTAAACACTTGGCTACCTTGCCCAAGCTAAAACTTCTTTTCTTAGAGGACAACAAGCAAGTTACAGGCGAAGGCTTTA
>CAUSFO010000070.1:0-8360 GCA_963530895.1 uncultured Flavobacteriaceae bacterium
ACTTCATCAATGTTCTTTTCTGAACCTTGAGTTTCCTCTTGTGCAAAATAAAAACTTGCCGTTGTTAAAGTCAATGCTGCTATCGCAGATCTCCTTAAAAAGTTTGTCTTCATAAAATTTTTTGGTTTTCTAAATTTTAAATATCGCAAATTTACGGTTATTTTTTTAACTAAAATTAACAAATTGTTAAAATTTTACATTTTAAAATATCAAATTTTCAAAAACACCTATTTTAGGGCTTTACCGTAGACATATTTTCAGATATTTTTTCAGTTTCATCTGTGTCATTTTCTTCTTTTTTATCATTTTCAGAAAATTCATCATGATAAACTTGAATCAGCAATACAGTAATGGAAATCAATATTGGCCCAAAAATCAACCCGATAAATCCAAAAACCTTCAACCCTAAAATAATCCCAAATACAGAATTCAGCGGGTGAATGTTTTCTATTCTTTTTAAGAATGTGAATCTCAGTATATTATCCACTCCCGCAGAAAGAACCCCGAAGAATAAAACTCCCACCGCTCCCACTGGATTTTGGCTCGCCAGCAGCATAAGTGACACAGGAACATAGACAATCGCGCCTCCTACAATAGGAATAAGCGATGCCATAGCCGTTAAAATAAATAAGAAAAACGGACTAGAAACCCCAAAAATGAGATACCCTATCAAAACCGTAAGTCCCTGCCCAATGGCCACCACAGGAATCCCCACCACATTGGCAATGATAAGTTTTCGGAAACGCTCTCCTATCTTATTAAGATTAGATTCTTTCAGCGGAACAGCCTTCTCCAAAGCCTTTTCCATCGCTCGAGAATTGACCAGCATAAAATACAAAATGAAATACGCTGTAACGACCGTAGTAACGATATCCACCGTCGTATTCAATAAAGATGAGGTATAAACAGTCACCCATTCACCTACTTTCCTTAAATCAATAGATTGGATGATATCATAGCCTGTTTTATCCTTTATATATTCGTGGATTTTGTTGATATGTTCTATGCCAACCTCTATATAATCGCGGGAATTTGCCAGTTTTACCACCAAAGTCTCCGCTATATAATAAATCGGAATGATTATAACCAAAAGGGAAAGTAACATCAAGAAACCAATTGCCAGCCAAGGTTTCCATTTTCTTACCTCTGTAAGTTTTAAATAATAATCACGGAAAATGACATAAAGTGTAATTGCGCCTAGGAATGAAGGCAAAAAATCACTTAAATTAAATCCTATCAAAAACAAAAATCCAAAAATCATCCCCAGTAGGATTATCTGTCTGATTTTATTATTACTAATTTGATTTCCCATACTAAAATTTATTCTGCAATAATATCAAAAGTATTTCAAATAAAGAAAATCCTTTCCCAATTTCTTAGGAAAGGATTTTTATCATAGCAAAATGTATAAATACATTGTTTTATCAAACTTTGATTTCTACATCTACACCGCTTGGTAATTCTAACTTCATAAGAGCATCTACAGTCTTAGAAGAAGAAGAGTAGATATCCATCAATCTCTTGTGTGCAGAAAGCTGGAACTGTTCTCTTGCTTTTTTATTAACATGTGGAGATCTAAGCACAGTAAAGATTCTCTTGTGAGTAGGTAATGGGATTGGTCCATTTACCACAGCTCCTGTAGATTTTACTGTTTTTACGATTTTCTCAGCAGATTTATCTACTAAATTGTAATCGTAAGATTTTAATTTTATTCTGATTCTTTGTGACATTTTAATCTAAATTTTAATTAACCTCTTGCTTTAGCTATTACTTCTTCAGCCACATTCTGTGGAGCTGGTTCATATTTTTCAAACTCCATAGAAGATGTTGCTCTACCAGAAGATAATGTTCTAAGAGCTGTTACATATCCAAACATTTCTGCTAATGGAACAAATGCTTTGATAACTTTAGCATTATTTCTATCATCCATACCGTTTACAGTACCTCTTCTTCTGTTAAGGTCACCTACGATATCCCCCATGTATTCTTCTGGAGTAACAACTTCCAATTTCATGATAGGCTCCATGATTACTGGTTTAGCAGCTTTACCAGCTTCTCTAAATCCAAGTTTAGCAGCCAATTCGAATGAAAGTTGGTCAGAGTCCACTGGGTGGAAAGAACCATCTTTTAGTGTAACTTTAATTCCTTCAATCTCGAATCCAGCCAAAGGACCATTTTTCATAGCTTCTTTGAATCCTTTTTCAACAGAAGGGATAAATTCTTTTGGAATGTTACCACCTTTAATTTCGTTGATGAATTCAAGACCTGTTTTTCCTTCATCAGCAGGACCAATTTCGAAGATGATATCCGCGAATTTACCTCTACCCCCAGATTGTTTTTTGTAAACTTCTCTGTGGTTAGCTGTAGCTGTAAGTGATTCTTTGTACTCTACTTGCGGTTGTCCTTGGTTTACTTCTACCTTGAACTCTCTTCTTAGACGGTCTACGATGATATCCAAGTGAAGCTCTCCCATTCCTGAGATGATAGTTTGTCCAGATGCTTCATCTGTTTTCACTTGGAATGTAGGGTCTTCTTCTGCTAACTTCGCTAAAGCGTTACCCATTTTATCTTGGTCAGCTTTAGTTTTAGGTTCAACAGCGATACCGATTACCGGATCTGGGAAAATCATAGATTCAAGAACGATAGGGTTCTTTTCATCACAAAGTGTATCCCCAGTTTTAATATCTTTAAATCCTACAGCTGCACCGATATCTCCTGCTTCGATGTATTCTACAGGGTTTTGCTTATTCGCGTGCATTTGATAGATTCTTGAGATTCTTTCTTTAGAATCAGATCTTGTGTTCAAAACATAAGAACCCGCATCCAATCTACCAGAATAAGCTCTAAAGAATGCCAATCTACCTACATATGGGTCAGTAGCAATCTTAAATGCTAATGCAGCAAATGGCTCATTTACATCTGGTTTTCTTGTGATTTCAGCATCTGTTTTAGGGTCAGTTCCTTTGATATCATCTTTATCCAATGGAGAAGGCAAGTATTTACATACTGCATCCAACATAAACTGAACTCCTTTGTTCTTAAATGAAGAACCACAAGTCATTGGGATAATAGACAAATCAATAGTTGCTTTTCTCAAAGCTTCATTAATTTCTTCTTCTGTGATAGAATCTGGATCTTCAAAGAATTTCTCTAATAAAGACTCATCATATTCTGCCACATTTTCCACAAGGTTTTGTCTGTATTCCAATACATCAGCTTTCATATCTTCTGGAATTGGAACCACATCAAATGTCATACCTTGAGTATCTTCGTGCCAAATAATAGCTCTGTTCTTAATAAGGTCTACCACTCCTTTGAAGTCTTCTTCTGCTCCGATTGGTAATACGATAGGAACAGCGTTAGAACCTAGCATTTCTTTTACCTGACGGCAAACCGCCAAGAAATCAGCTCCTTGTCTGTCCATTTTGTTTACGAATCCCATTCTCGCAACTTTGTAGTTATCAGCCAATCTCCAGTTAGTTTCTGACTGTGGCTCTACTCCGTCAACTGCTGAGAACAAGAACACTAGACCATCCAATACTCTCAAAGAACGGTTTACCTCTACAGTAAAGTCAACGTGTCCTGGGGTATCGATAATGTTAAAGTGGTATCCTTTAGTTTCTGGTAAAACTTTTCCTTGATCAGTTGGGAAATTCCAGTTACAAGTAGTAGCTGCAGAGGTAATTGTAATCCCTCTTTCAGCCTCTTGTTCCATCCAGTCCATCTGAGATGTCCCTTGGTGAGTTTCACCCAACTTGTGAGTTTTACCAGTGTAAAATAAAATTCTCTCTGTAGTGGTAGTTTTCCCTGCATCGATGTGTGCAGCAATACCAATGTTTCTTGTATATCTAAGATCTCTTCCCATTTCAGATTAGAATTTAAAGTGTGAGAATGCTTTGTTTGCTTCTGCCATTTTGTGAGTATCTGTCTTTTTCTTAACAGCAGCTCCTTCTTCTTTAGAAGCAGCGATAATCTCAGCAGCTAATTTTTGTGCCATAGATTTATCGTTTCTCAAAGAAGCATATTTGATCAACCATTTCATAGCCATAGAAATTTTTCTATCAGCTCTGATTGGCATAGGAATTTGGAAGTTAGCACCTCCTACTCTTCTTGATCTTACTTCTACATGCGGCATTACATTAGTAAGCGCATCTTTCCATACTTCAAGAGAAGTTTTTTCCTGATCTTCTTTTTTAGTTTCTACGATATCTAGTGCATCATAGAAAATTCTAAATGCGATAGACTTCTTACCATCTATCATCAAGTTATTCACAAATCTTGTTACCAATTGATCATTAAATTTAGGATCTGGTAACAACGGTCTTTTTTTTGCTTTTGTCTTTCTCATTGTTTCTTTCCTTAAAATTTAATGATTACTTTTTCCCTGCTGGTGCTGCACCTGGTTTAGGTCTCTTAGCTCCATACTTAGATCTTCTTTGCGTTCTTCCATTTACACCTGCAGTGTCCAAAGCACCTCTTACAATGTGATAACGAACTCCCGGTAGGTCTTTCACCCTTCCGCCTCTTACCAATACTATCGAGTGCTCTTGGAGATTATGTCCTTCGCCCGGGATATAAGCGTTAACTTCTTTACCATTAGAAAGTCTTACTCTGGCAACTTTTCTAAGTGCAGAGTTAGGTTTCTTAGGTGTAGTTGTATATACTCTCGTACATACACCTCTCTTCTGTGGACAAGAATCCAAAGCAACCGATTTGCTCTTCTTGGCAATTGTGGCTCTTCCTTTTCTTACTAATTGTTGAATAGTAGGCATTTTATTGCTTTATATTAAATTATTTGATTTGCAAAAGTACAACTTTTTCTAAAACTGACAAAAAGTTATTCAAAATTTATGAAAAAAAAACAGTTATACCATTTCTGATACAACTGTTTTTTCATTAGGATCACAATATTATTAAATCGGCTCTATGATTTCATCTAAAATACTGTATTCGAATCGTTTAGCGATGTTATAGAGCTGCTCTCCGCCATGCCCTACGATTCTTATCACGATACCACCTCCTACAGTAGTTGTGATACCGTACTCCACGCCTTCATCATCTTTTAGTGCTTTTTCTAAAAGTTCTAGAAGATGATCTTCTTCCAGCTGCTGGTCGTAGATAAAGATAGTAGCTTGGTGGGTATAATCTTCCCACTGCCCCATTGTAGTCAAATCCATTTCGCTTGGCTTCATGTACAATCTATCTTTGAAGATAAGATGACCATCAAGGAATATTCTTGTATAGTTTTTAAATTCTTTAAACTCAAAAACCTCTCCTTCTCCGTAAAGTTTTCTTCCACAAGTAATTACCTCCCCCCAGATTACTCTAGATGTTTTAGCAATATTGATCGTATTTATCGCTTCATAAACAGAGTCCTTGTGTGGTGAAGTAGGGTGTGGAATATACTGAAGCATAGCATCTTCCTCTACATCTATGGTAGTTGTCTGCTTAGCAAAACCACCTGGTTTCATAGAGTGGATTCTAGAATAAGCCTGAGTTTCAAGACCTAAATTAGTTCCCTTCGCTACTCTAAAAGACATTTCGTAGAAATCCCCCGCCATAATTCCTGGAGTGGAGCTTCTTATCATGTATCTCAACCAAGGGTCATGAGCACTTCTCTTATCAAATCTCATCAATCCAAACGGATTGGTATAAAACATTTCAGCCAAGTGATGAAACCCATCTCGGATCTCAGTCCTTAGGCTCATCTTACTGGTGTATTCCCCTATTATTCCGTTCATAATTATCTGATAATTGCAGGTTCTTCAATATCTTCTAAAAGAGCATATTTCTTAATCCATCCGATAACAGCATCTACTCCCTCTTCTGTTTTCAAGTTTGTGAATACAAATGGACGCCCTTGTCTCATTCTCTTCGCATCGCTTTCCATTACTGCTAAATCAGCACCTACTAATGGAGCTAAGTCAAATTTGTTAATCATCAACAAGTCAGATCTTGTGATACCAGGCCCTCCTTTTCTTGGGATTTTTTCACCAGCCGCCACATCGATTACGAATATTGTCAAATCAGCCAATTCTGGGCTAAATGTAGCAGAAAGGTTATCACCACCACTCTCCACGAAAAGAATTTCCATGTCTGGGTGTTTAGCAGCCATTTCATCTACTGCCTCCAAGTTCATACTCGCATCTTCTCTAATCGCTGTGTGAGGACATCCTCCTGTTTCTACCCCTGCAATTCTATCTTTTGGTAATTTACTATTCTTTTGAAGGAATTTTTCGTCCTCGTTAGTATAAACATCATTGGTGATTACACAAACATAATAATCATCCATCATTTTTCTTGATAAAACCTCTATCAAAGCAGTTTTTCCAGCACCTACAGGACCTGCTACACCAATTTTAATATATTTTCTATTTGCCATTTTGTTATAATTTTTTGTTATACTTCAATATTTTTAATCCTTAACTCATATACAATCTTGAATACAATCTCTCGTGCTGCATAGATCTCAAATCAAACCCTACATTAGAAAGACCGATTTTTTCTTCTTCCAAATTCATGGTTTTTTCTACCCAAGAAGGAATATTTCTTTTCACTTCAAAAAGAATTTTCTGCCCCTCAAGCTGACCAAGTGGAACCAACTTAACCGCGTTAGTCACCATACCTGTAGCCGTAGAGAAATAAAACGCTGTAATCGCCTCTTCCAAAGGAATTTCCATCAAATAGCACAATGCACCATATACCACAGGATAGTTCCCCACGCTGATATTTTTAGTTACATAATCTCCAAATTTTGTCAAGAAATCGCACTTTTGCCCTTCTTCAATGAAGATTTTCAGCAATCTCGTTCCTAGTTTGTGGCTCGCCTCACGAATTTCTCTTGGACTTTTCATCGCACTACACTCCTCATCCAAAACAACTATTCTTTCGTAGCTGTCTTTTTCTTTCATAGCTTCATAAGCTAATCTCACATAAGCTGCATCATTATGTAATATACTGCTGGACAGCATATTATTAAGAAATAAAGCCGCCGTCTCCGTACTGTTTACAAGTCCTTTCTGCACATAGGTTTCCAAACCATTTGAGTGAGAGTATCCCCCAATCGGCAAAGTCGGATCCGCAATGTGTAATAGACTTATTAGTGAATTTACCTTCATTTTATTTCTGTTTTTTATCTATTATAATTTAGTCTTTTTATTTATTTTGGAAATACTTTTGAAAAAAGCTGATCTGTGTCTATCTTGTGATCCTTTGCAGGAGCTTCGTGGTCAGATGATGCTTTCAGCATATCTTCAAAAATTCTTTGTGCTTTGAACGGCTCATATCCGCCTTTTTTCAGCAAATTAAAAATAGGATCTTCATAAGGTATGATAATCTCATCATTCTCAATAAAAATAGGAATGTGCTGATTACCAATCTCAAAACATATAGTTCCCATTTCTCTCATTGTCTTCGGCTGAACCACTACCGCATCAGATGGCAATACATTGACTAACAGTATTTTATTTCCATCTTCCCACAGCACATCGTGATGTTTTAGTCTAAGATTTTCTTTCAATATTCTCAAACCTACTTCCTCGCCTTTATGACTAACTTTGCGCAAAAGTTTTCTCGTAGATTCAAACCATTCTATATCAAAAAAATCTACTTCTTTTGAAGACAAATCCTCTCCTTTCGCATTTCGAATTACCTCAGAAACCACTAACATAGGCTCATTTTTAAATTATCAATATCTTAAAAAATAAAAAATCCCGTTTCCATCCATTCAGGATTTAAACGAGTTCAAAAATACAATAAAAAAAGTAGATAAAGGCACCATAATTATATGATATATAACAGCCTTTTTGTTTTTCCAATAAAATAAATCAGAAACAGCCCAATAACCATCTAAAAACCAAAATATTACGAAGCTAAAAATGATATTACAAGTTTATTGGGCCTCTCTCTGACTTCAACGACTAAATTATAATAGATTACTAAAAAAAACAATTCGAAAGGTGTTATCTTTGTCATTTTAATAACACAAATTTATAAAACTCATTCCAAATAAAAAAATATTTTTGTTACTTTTTTACAAAAAAAATAACAAAAAACCACCTTTTTAATAAAGGTGGTTTTATTTCTAAAATTCGGTTCTATTAGAACATGAAATATAATTGTCCCATTGGAAGTTTATCAGCTGGCTCACATACGCATGGCATACCATCAACTTTTACTTCGTGTGTTTGTGGATTTACCTCAATCTTAGGCATTGCATCATTGTGGTACATGTCTGCTTTTCCTACTGTTCTACATCCTTTCGCTGGTAATAATTTTTTACCTAATCCGTAAGATTGTACGATTCCTTTCTCTAAAGATACTTTAGATACGAAGAATGCTGAAGTTTCAGTATTTGCTTT
>CAUSFO010000071.1:0-8045 GCA_963530895.1 uncultured Flavobacteriaceae bacterium
AATTTTTTTAAAAAATAATATTATGAAAACAAAAAAATTCATCGCTGCAGGTATTTTAGCAGCATCGCTACTGGGATTACAATCTTGTAACAAAGCAAAAGAAGCTGTAAATGCGGCAAAGGAAGCAGCAAATGAGGCTTCGGGAAAAGAAAAAGTTGATTACAAACTATTTTCTGATCCAGCACAAACTAAAAAATGGTATGATGCCGTAGTAGAAAAACTTGGCGAAAATGCAAAAGTAACTGATGAAGTAAGATTTCTGGTTACCAAAAATTCTGATAAAGTGGTTAAAACAGATGATTTAGATGAACTCATGGTAAATATTGTTTACCAAGACAATGAGGATAAAAGAAGAGTGCAGGGAATCAGTTATTCTTCTAATTCAGGATGGAAAGCTCCTGAGGTTATGGAAATCGATGTAATCGGTGGTAATCCAGAAGATTTCCGTTTAGAAGATGAATTATTTGACTTCAAAGAAGTAACAGCTGAAACAATACAAAAAGTAGTAGATGATGCTTGGAAGAAATACAAAGATGATGAGAAGTTTGAATACCAATATGTTTATACCATTGAAATTAAAAAGAATTTGATAGATGTTTCTATAAAAGGAAAACTGAAATCCAATGGACAAGAAAAATTTGGTTACTACAAAACAGATTTCAAAGGAAATCCTGTAAAATAAAAATCAATAGCAAGAAACCGCAGAGCCTTCTGCGGTTTTTTTATTGAATACAAAAGGTAGGAATTTGGTTTTGATGCAATTAAATTGTTACTTCGTAAAAAATAATTAAATTTGCCCACTATGGAAAACAAAGTGAATAGTAAAAGTATAGAAGCCATCAAGGAGGTTCTGCGGAATTACTTGAAAGAAAAGGGACTGAGAAACACTCCTGAGAGATACACTATCTTGGAGGAAATATACAATTACGACAAGCACTTTAATGTAGATGACCTCTATCTACTGATGCTGCAGAAAAAATACCACATCAGTAAAGCGACTATCTACAACACGATAGAGGTTTTTCTAGATGCCGGGCTGGTCAGAAAACATCAGTTCGGCGAAAGTTCCACCTATGAAAAATCCTATTTTGACCGCCAGCACGACCATATCGTTATCTACAAAGATAGTTCGCAGAAAGAAATAGAGGAAATCATAGAGTTTTGCGACCCAAGAATCCAAGCGATAAAGGAGTCTATAGAAAGCGCTTTCGGTGTATCCATAGACAGCCACACGCTCTATTTCTACGGACAAAAGAAGGAGGCTACTCCATAAAAACACCCATTTTATGACAAAAAAACTGTTTATATCTTTTTTCCTGCTGTCCACTTTGTTTGTCTTTGGGCAGATTACTTCCATAAATGGCAATTTGGAAAAAGATCCTTTTTTTGAGCAAAAACAAGAAGGAAAAGATGAGCCTGTAAAGGTAAAAATCATCCACGCAGATCTTACCCAGAAAAGACAAGATTTGTTCGATGGAAATACCTTCATGACAGGAAATGTACATCTAGAACATAAAGGCTCTACACTAAAAGCCGACACGGTGATTTTCTATTCCGAAGCGAACTTCGCCAAGGCCATAGGAAACACCCAGCTGCAGACCTCCGATGGCAACCTAATCACCGCAGGAGAAATCCAGTATGACGGCAACTCCCAGCGTGGAATTGCAAGGAAAAATGTAGTCCTTACCGACCCTAAACAAACCATAAAAACGGATATTCTCTACTATGACCGAATTCCGAACACGGCCTATTTCAACACGGGAGGAACTATCTACAATGGCAGCAACACCATCAGAACCAAAACTGCCACCTACAACATCACCAGCCGAGTGGTAGATGTCACAGGAAATGTAAATATAGACAACAGCCAATACCAAGTGCAAGGAACTAAAATCAAGCAAAATCAAAACACCAATACCGCAGAGTTCTACGGACCTACTACGATTATCAACAAAAGTAATCCGTCCAACTCGGTATACACAGAGAAAGGTCACTATAAAATGAACAGCAAGGAGGTCTTTCTCAGCAAAAATTCACGAATCTACTACAATGGAAAAACCCTGAAAGGCGATGCCATGTATTACAACCAAAACACAGGCTTCGGAACTGCGAAAGGAAATGTACTGCTGGACGACCCGCGGGAAAACCGCTTTGTGAGAGGGTCTTATGGCGAGATATTTGAAAACAAAGACTCCGCTATGATTACAGGAAAGCCCTATGCTGTGAAAATCTTTAAAAATGATTCACTATTTTTCTCTGCTGAAAGAATCATCGCTTACCAAAAAGCCGATTCCAGCAGAATGAAAAAAAGTTTCCTAAAAGCCTACCATAAAGCCAGAATGTTCAAATCTAATGCACAGGCAAGAGCGGATTCACTTAGTTTTAATGAAACTGACGGAGAGCTTCACCTCATCAGAAAACCTATTTTCTGGACAGGCGAACGACAAGTGACAGGCGATGTTATCAAAGCTTATCTCAACACACAAAACGAAAGCATAGATTCTTTAAAAGTAATCGGAAATGCACTAGCAATCAGCAAGGTAGATTCTATCAATTTAAAAGATGAATTTAACCAAGTGAAGGGAAAACAGATGATAGCCTACTACAAAAACAATAACATTCATCTGATAAAAGTGACCGAAAATGCACAGGCTATCAACTATGTAGAAAGCCAAAACGCAAAGACAAAAAACATGGACAGGCTGGGCATTTCACTTTCATCATGTGGAGAGATTGAAGCGCTTTTTGAGGAACAAAAACTACACATCGTAGCGTGTAACATCGGCGCAAATACGGACATATATCCTATGAGCAAAATAGCTCCAGAGAAGCGGAAATTCCCAGAGTTTAACTGGAATACCAAAGACCGTCCACGGAAATGGAAAGATATATTTCTAGACTCGCCTGAAAATGTAGAAATCATCTACGAAACAGACACCACCCTCTATGACCAAGCGGAAAACAAACGCAAGAAAGAGGAAGAAAAGAAAAACGCCAATAAAATAAAACGAGTAAAAAAATAATAAAAGAAAAAGCACCTGAAATCAGGTGCTTTTTTTATTCCTCTCCTTCTGGAAGATCCTCATCTTCTACATTCTGAGCTGCTTTTTTTATCTCTAATTTATGAGCGATGAGGTCTAAATTTTCTACTCTGTTTTTGAAAATCTTTATCGCTGTGAAAACTGCCTCCTCAAAGGAATGAGCATCCGCAACGCCCTTCCCTGCGATATCATAAGCCGTTCCATGGTCTGGCGATGTTCTGATGAGCGGCATTCCCGCTGTGTAGTTCACTCCGTTTTCATACGCTATGGTTTTGAATGGTGTGAGCCCTTGGTCATGATACATCGCTAAAACTCCATCAAAATGCTTGTATTTTTCTGGCTGGAAGAAACTATCCGCTGGATAAGGCCCAAAAGCCATAAAACCTTGGTCGAACAATTCCTTGATGGCTGGTTCTATGATTTCTTTTTCCTCCATTCCTATCGTTCCGCCATCGCCCGAGTGTGGATTCAGCCCTAGCACTGCGATTTTTGGTCTTTCGATAGAGAAATCCAGCTTCAGACAGTTGTTCATCTGTTTTACTTGGTCTATTATCCTTTGTTTCGTAATCGTTTCTGCTACTTTCGCTAGTGGAATATGATGGGTAGAAACTGCTACTTTTAAATCCTCTGTTACCAAAAACATCAATCCTTTGGCTGCAAATTTTTTCTCCAAATACTCGGTATGCCCTGTGTATGGGAAACCGTGTTTTATCATTTCATCCTTGTTGATAGGCGCAGTTACCAGCACATCTATATCACCCTTCATCAAGGCATTTGTCGCAGCTTCTAACGAGTCTATCGCCAGTTTGGTAGATTCCTCTGTGGGCGTACCGAACTTTACCTCCATTTCATCCTTGCGAAGATTAACAATGTTTATCTGCCCATCTACCGCCTCGGAGGCGTGGAGGATATAGTTAAAATTAAACTGCAGTTTAAATACATTTTTCTGAAAAGAAAAGAGCTTCCCTGAACCAAAAATCACAGGCGTGAAAAAATCCAGCATACTCTTGTCTTTCAATGTTTTAAGGGTGATTTCTGGACCTATTCCATTATAGTCTCCGATAGAAATTCCTACTTTTATTTTATGTTTAAATTCCATTTTGCTTAACTTTGGCTCTTAAAAGAGCAAAATTAGTTTAATTTTTTGAGAAGAAAACAGATTTATTCAAAAATACTTTAAATTTATGTTTACAGGAATAGTAGAAGCCACTGCCACAGTAGAAAATATAGAAGCCAAGGGAACAAGTGTTCATTTTACGATGAGTTGTCCTTTTACAGATGAACTAAAAATAGACCAAAGTCTTTCTCATGACGGCTGCTGCCTGACCATAGAAAAAATTGAAAATCAGCGATATAGCGTAACCGCGATACAAGAAACCTTGGAAAAAACCAATCTAGGAAGCTGGAAAATAGGCACAAAGGTAAATCTAGAAAGATGCGTGCTGATGAATGGAAGACTAGACGGACATATCGTGCAGGGACATGTAGACCAAACTGGGACAATAAAATCCATAGAAAACCTAAACGGCAGCCACTACATCACGATAACATACACTGAGAATGATGGATTTACTACCGTTCCACAAGGGTCTATCACCGTGGACGGCATCAGCCTAACCGTAGCCCACAGCGGAGAAAATGAGTTTTCGGTGGCGATAATTCCTTACACTTGGGAACATACTAATTTGAAGAATTTAGAGATTGGAAGTAAAGTAAATCTGGAATTTGACATCATTGGGAAATATGTAGCAAAACTTATGAAAAAATAATCCATGAATTCCATCATCAAAGGAAACATACGAACGAGAATCTTCTTCGGATTCATGCTGGTTACCCTACTGAGTATCATAGGTGTAACGGTAATCTCCTATCTCGTTTTCAAAAAAAATACCGAAACCCAAAACAAAGAAAGACTACGCCAAACAGTAGAAATACTGATGTCTTCGCTGGACTACGCAGTGAGCCACACGACCGTAACCGAAGAAAACATAAAACCCATCTTGGAGAAAAAAATCTTAGAAATCTCCGATATCAACAAGCAGGACATCATCATCTATAATTTACAAGGGAAATTCTTACTTTCCAACAAAGAGAAAAACCAAGTTTCTCCACAGGAAATCCCAGAAGAAGTTCTAAAAAAAATCCTAAAAAAGGGAAATAGATTTGATTCTGTGGAATACATAAAAGATGATGAAGACAATCTAACTGCTTCTTATATCCCGCTCCTGAATAACATGCTGGAGCCTGTCGCTATTGTTTTTTTTCCTTTTTATCATAGTGACAACACCCGCCTAGACACCTTTAATCAGTATATCCAAATCATGGTTGCAGCGAACATCATCATCATCGCCCTTGGAATATGGCTCAGCTGGAGGATTTCTGATGAGCTGACAAAAAACATCAGGAAAATTTCACAAAAAATCACACAAATAGACCTCAATGAAGAAATAAAACCCATCCGATATTACAATGATGATGAATTTACTCCGCTCATCAATTCCTATAACCGAACCATACGGATGATAGAGGAACAAAAAAAGTTACTATTCTTCAAAGAGAAAGAATCTGCATGGCGCGAAATGGCGAAACAGGTGGCTCATGAAGTCAAAAACCCACTGACTCCTATGAAACTCCTCATCCAAAATTTTGAAAGGAAATTTGATAAAAACGACCCTGAGATAGAAGATAAAGTAAAAAAACTCTGCGCCTCTATGGAGGACCAGATAGACCTAATAGCAAAAGTGGCTGGAGCTTTTTCGGAATTTACAAAACTACCCGAAAAAAAGAATGAAGTAATCAATGTAAACAATGAGATTTTATCCCTCATAAGGATTTTTGATGATAAAAATGAAATCATACTTCACCCTAAACAAAATAATATTCTCATAAACTTTGACAAGTCCTTCTTCCAGAGGATAATGACCAACCTCATCCTAAATGCCCAACAAGCAAAAAATGAGAAACAAGACTTTTTCATCAAAATAAATCTGGAACTTTTAAATAAAAAAATAAGTCTATCCATAGAGGATAACGGAAACGGAATCCCTGAGGACAAATTAGAAAAAATCTTTGAACCCAATTTCACCACCAAATCCAGCGGAACAGGCCTTGGACTGGCAATGGTAAAAAGAATGATAGAAGACTATAAGGGAGAAATCTCCATCCGCTCCAAAGAAGGAAAAGGAACTACACTTATGATTATCCTCCCTACAAACATGTAAAAAAGAATGAAAGCCCTAAAATCCCTTAATCCCTATTTTTGGAAGCATCGAAATATGCTTTCGTTGGGAGTTTTATTTATTTTTCTCAGTAATTTTTTCAATATTTTCTGGATACAATATCTGGGAGACACCATAGATGCTATACAGCAGGTTTTGAGTAGTGAAAACACTGACAGCGACACTATTATAAAAACTCTTCTTATCAATGGAGGCATCATCATAGGCTCATCCATCATTGCAGGAGTTTTTCGGTTCATGATGAGACAGACCATCATAGTAACATCCAGAAAAATAGAATACGAACTAAAAAACGAAATCTACCAGCACTACCAAAGTCTTTCCCTTACAAATTTCAAAAAGACAAGCATAGGCGACCTTATGAACCGCCTCAGTGAGGATATCATCGCCATTAGAATGTATCTCGGCCCTGGCGTGATGTATGTGGCCAACCTTATCATTTTGCTGATGATTACTAGTTTTTATATGATAAGAACTGATTTGGAGATGACACTTGTCATTCTGATATTGCTTCCTATATTTTCTCTTTCTGTGTATAAAGTAAGTGGAATCGTAGGAAAAAAATCAAAGCTAATGCAGGAAAGCCAGTCGGCTATTTCTACTTTCGTGCAGGATAGTTTTTCGGGAATTAGAGTGGTGAAATTCTTTAACAAAGAAAAATATGTCCAAGACAAATACGGCGAGAAAATCAAAAATTACCAAAACAGAGCCGTAGATTTAGCCAAATACGAAAATTTCTTTTACACTTCTATGATTCTGATTGTGGGAATTTTGGATATCGCTATTTTATTCATCGGCGGACAGAAATACATTAATGGAGAAATCAATATTGGTATGATTGCCAATTTCTTTATGTATGCCAATGCCATGGTGATTCCATTCAGTACCGTAGGCTGGGTGACTTCCATCAACCAACGGGCAGAAGCATCTATGCAGAGGATAAATGAATTTAAGGACATTCATTCTGATATTGTTAATACCAATCATGATATTTACGAAATCAAAGGCGATATAGAGTTCCGAAATGTGAGCTACACCTATCCCAATACAGGCATCAGAGCAGTGGAAAATTTAAGTTTTAAAGTAAATGCGGGAGAATTCATCACCATCACAGGAAAAACAGGAAGCGGGAAATCAACCATCGCTCTTCTTCTTTGCAGACTGATAGACCCAGACGAAGGAGAAATACTGATAGATGGCAAAAACCTAAAAGAGCATAATTTGGAACTTTACCGAAAATTCATTGGTTATATCCCGCAGGAAAGTTATCTTTTCTCCGACACGATAGAGAATAACATCGGCTTTGCGATAGATAATCCTACACCTGAACTGATAGAAAAATTCGCGAAAATAGCCGACATTCATAATGATGTGATGCTATTCAAAGACAAATACCAGACAGTGGTAGGAGAACGAGGAGTGATGCTTTCAGGCGGACAGAAACAAAGAATCTGCATCGCCAGAGCCCTTATCAAACAGCCTCAAATCGTGATTTTTGATGACTGTTTATCGGCTCTTGACACCAAAACCGAACAAAACATTTTGACCAATATAGAAAAAGAGGTTGCCAACTGCACTGCCATCATCATCACCCACAGAGAAACGGTTACGAGCAGTAAAAAAATAAATCTGTAAACCAAATACATGATTTTTGATAGTTTTTTTGATTTTTTCTATGAAAATTTAAAAAATTATATTAAAGTTGTTGAGCATTATTAAAATAAAAATAAAATGAGTGATTAAAAAGAAAGCCAAGAAAATGAAA
>CAUSFO010000072.1:0-7549 GCA_963530895.1 uncultured Flavobacteriaceae bacterium
AACACAAGAAAAACTATAATCAAAAAGAATAAATAAAATTTTAATTTAACAATAAATAAATTTCATTAATAATGCTTAGAATCAATAACTTACACGCTCGTATAGAAGACGGAGCCGAAATTTTGAAAGGAATCAATTTAGAAATAAAACCTGGTGAGGTTCATGCCATTATGGGACCCAACGGAGCTGGTAAATCCACACTTTCTTCCGTAATTGCAGGAAGAGAAGACTATAAAGTTACGGAGGGAGAAATCCTTTTCGAGGGTGAAGACATCGGCGAAGATGCGCCAGAGGAAAGAGCTCAGAAAGGTATTTTCATGTCGTTCCAGTATCCTGTGGAAATCCCAGGTGTATCGGTAACCAACTTCATCAAGGCTGCTATCAACGAAACTAGAAAAGCCAACGGATTAGAAGAAATGCCAGCAAAAGAAATGATGGCGCTCATCCGCGAAAAATCAGAGCTTTTGGGAATTAAAAAAGATTTCCTTTCTCGTTCGCTGAACGAAGGCTTCTCTGGTGGAGAGAAAAAAAGAAACGAAATCTTCCAAATGCTGATGCTGAACCCTAAATTGGCTATTTTGGATGAAACGGACTCTGGACTTGACATCGATGCTTTGAGAATCGTTTCCGAAGGTGTGAACCATTTCAAAAACCAAGGAAATGCAGTGCTTCTAATCACGCACTACCAGAGATTGCTAAACTACATTCAGCCTGATTTCGTGCATGTTTTGGCGGATGGGAAAATCATAAAAACTGGAGGTAAGGAACTGGCTTTGGAATTAGAAGAAAAAGGATACGACTGGCTGGTAAAATAACTGAGATTAAAACTCAAATTTCAAACTCCAAAATTTCAAATCAAATACAAAATTTATGTTATTTAATCAAATAGAACAACTAAAATCCACACTTTCCAGCGAGAGAGCCGAGGCACTCAGCCAGTTTTTGGCGGCAGGTTTTCCCACTAAAAAAGATGAGGAATACAAATATACCGACCTGTCCGAAGCCGTGAACAAGCAATATTCTCTGGCGCCGAAGCAGGAATTTCACATTACGAAAGAGCAGCTGGACCAGCTGCATCTGGGAGAAGAGCACTTTGATTTCATTGTCTTTGTCAATGGAAAATTCCAAAAGGCTCTATCCAAAATCTCCGTAGAAAATGCAGAATTTTTGACTTTAAATAATGCTTTTTCTTCCAATAAAGATTTAATCGAAAAATATTTTAATCAAATAAAGCCTAAAAACACAGCATTCACAGCCCTAAACGATGCTCTGTACAGCGATGGATTTTTCCTTTTTGTTCCTAAAAACACTGTGATAGAAAAGCCTATCCACCTTTTCTACATCTCTGAAAATCAGGATGAAAATGTCTTCTACACGACGAGAAATCTCCTCATCGTAGAAGAAGGCGCGAAAGTGGAAGTGATAGAGAGCCATCATAACTTTGATGAAACCTATGCTTTTACCAACTCGGTTACAGAAATTTTCGTGGGCAAAAATGCAAAGGCTGACTGGCATAAACTCCAAAACGACAACCAGACTACTTATCTGGTAGACAGCACTTTCGCGAAACAAGAGCGAGACAGCCTAGCGACAGTGAATACTTTCGCTTTCGGAGGTAAATTGGTTCGAAACAATCTTGACTTCATCCACACAGGAGAAAATATCAATTCCTTCATGAATGGTATCACCATCATCGGAAATGAACAGCTGGTAGACCACCACACAGCCGTGCATCACAACGAGCCAAACTGTGAGTCTTACCAAAACTACAAAGGTGTTTTCAAGGACAAGGCGCATGGCGTGTTCAACGGAAAAGTATTCGTAAATAAAATCGCACAAAAAACCAACGCTTACCAGCAAAATAACAACATCCTGCTGAGCGAAGGAGCTACCATAGACACCAAGCCGCAGCTGGAAATTTTTGCAGATGATGTGAAATGTTCACACGGATGTACCGTAGGACAGCTCAATGATGAGGCGCTGTTCTACCTAAGAGCCAGAGGAATTTCCAAGAAAGAGGCGCAGGCGCTGTTGCTGTATGCTTTCGCGAATGATGCCATGGAAAACATAGACATAGAGCCACTAAAACTGAAAGTAGCAAAGCTTTTGGCCGAGAAACTTGAAGTTAATATAGATTTATAATTTATTCATTTTGTTTTTAATGCAATGGGAGAATTTCTTTAGGAGTTCTCCCGTTTTTTTTCATTGCTCTGTAACTTTTTCATAAAATATTCTTATTTATTCTTTTTATAAATTTTTATGTTTTTCTTAATGGATAAATAAGATTTACACAAAAGAAAACTATCTTTGCATTTAGTCTTCAGTTTTAAATAAATACTTCAATGAAAACCCTTGATGATTACCTTGAAAAACACTATATCCATCGTAGTAACTGGCTTCGTGCTGCAGTATTAGGTGCTAATGACGGCATACTATCCACGGCAAGCCTTGCCATAGGAGTAGCCGCAGCGACTTCCACGCCAGAGTCTGTGATTTTAGCGACAGCGGCAGGAATTATCGCAGGAGCTTTGTCTATGGCGGCGGGAGAATATGTTTCGGTAAGTTCGCAGACGGATATAGAACACGCGGACATCGAAAGGGAAAGACAAGAGCTGAAAGACACTCCTGAAGAAGAACTACAAATGCTTGCACATATCTATGAACTGCGAGGACTAAAACCAGAAACCGCGATGCAGGTAGCAAAAGAACTAACCGAGCATGATGCTCTGGCGGCACATGTACGAGATGAACTGGGCATCACCGAAATCAGCCAAGCAAAACCTTTTCAGGCGGCTTTGGCATCTGGCGGCGCGTTTCTCTTTGGCGGTATATTGCCTCTGCTGGTGGTCTTCATTGCTCCGTTTCATCATTTAGAGTATTATCTCTACGGCTCTGCTATTCTTTTCCTTACGCTCTTGGGCGGAATTGCCGCTAAAACAGGAGGCTCTAACCCACTGAAAGCAATTCTCCGTATTACTTTCTGGGGAACTATCGCCATGGGAGTGAGTGACTTAGCAGGAAGTTTCTTCGGTGTTAGGATTTAGATTTGATTTTTAATAATTATTCGGTTTTTCTCTCGTGAGGCGGAAACTCAAACTGAAGCTGAATGTATTTTGGCTGGTTTTGTTTTTCCCAAACATTTAGATTAGACACGGAAAGCCCTAATAATCTTACCGAATTTTTCAAATTTTCCTGAAACAAAAGTTCTTCGCCAATACGGAAAAGCATACTTTGATCTGAAACAAATTTTGCTAATGTTTTACTCCGTGTCTGCGTAGTAAAATCGCTGTATTTTATTTTCAAAGTAATGGTTCTCCCTGAGAGATTTCGTTTTTTAAGCCTTTGTTCCAGCTCTTTGGAAAGCGCTTCCAAAGGTGTCTGCAGATATGTCTGGTGCTGTTCATCATGCTCGAAAGTCCGCTCCATTCCTATGGATTTAGCAATTCGGACAGGATTCACTGGACTTCTGTGAATTCCTCGGGCAATTTCGTAGTAATAAAGCCCGCTGTTCCCAAAATGACTTTGCAGAAACGGCAGTGATTTTTCCCTCAAATCTTTTCCTGTAAAAATGCCGAGAGCATACATCTTTTCGGCTGTTACCTTGCCGATTCCGTAAAATTTTCTGATATCAAGGCTGTCCAAAAACGGAATGATTTTATTGGGTTTTATGGTGGTCTGCCCGTTGGGTTTCTTATAATCACTGGCTATTTTAGCGATGAATTTATTGACCGACACGCCTGCCGAGGCAGTCAGTCCTATTTTTTCAAATATTTTTTTCCGAATTTCCTTGGCGATGTTCGTAGCGGAGGGATTATTTTTCTTGTTAAAAGTCACATCCAGATACGCCTCATCGAGGGAAAGCGGCTCTACCAAATCAGTGTATTCATAGAAGATTTCGCGGATTTGCAGAGAAATTTCCTTATACCGCTCAAAACGAGGCGAAACAAAGATAAGGTCTGGGCAAAGTTTCCTTGCCTTCGCTCCGCTCATCGCACTACGAACGCCGAATTTCCTCGCTTCGTAACTTGCTGCCGCTACCACGCCTCTATTTCCTGCACCACCCACTGCGATGGGTTTTCCTCTAAAGTCAGGACAGTCCAGCTGCTCTACGGAAGCAAAGAAAGCATCCATATCGATGTGGATAATCTTATTTTCAGAGGTGTCCATTGTTTTAGAGAAAATTCTATTTATTCCGTGTAAAGATAGTTTTTTCCTCAATATTTTACTGCAAAAATCCGTTATGAATTTTACTCAGCTCCCATTAGAAAGTATGATATTTTTCAGATATTTAGGTGGAGATATTTTATTATCTTTGTGGAAACAAAAAAAGAAGAAAGATGGCAGCACAGAAAAGAATTTTATTAGAAGACTGGCAAGAAATAAAACCTTATAACAAAACAGCTAAATCCGACCTTTATTTTTTAGGAATAAGCAATGAAATTAACAATAAAATCTACGAAAAAGAATATCATCTTCCTTTGCAGAATTTCATAAGAGAAGAAGGGATTTCTTTGTTTTGTATGTTTCTGACTTCTTATTTAGAAGACATCATTTCTGGGTCTGAAGTATGGAATTCTTTCATCAAAAAACATAAAGAGCTTTACGGAAAACCACTACCATTCTACGAAACTGACAAAAACTATGTAGAAGGCGAGGTTAATATCCAAGATGTGAAATTTTTGGTTTGGTATTTCATCAATACTGTAAATAAAAATATCCTGCTCAATCCTCACGATCCTTTTATACAAAGCATTTCTGAAGGGCTGGTGGGTATCTTGGAAACCGAATACGAATACGCTCCAGAAAACGATTTACTGAGAGAAACTTACCAAATAGAGCCTACCCAAGACTACTACGAAGTGAGAAGACTTCTCAATAATATCCTTACAAAAACTTATCTATTCTTCCCAGATACAGGTTTCGCTCTGCTGAGACAAGAGGCGGAAATCATGGAAGCAGGACGAAGAGTAGAAGCTACTCTGGATGACAACAGAGACAGATTTATCCATGAGGCATGCACCTCTCTCCTTGCACTTTCTGCGAAAGAATGGGCAGTTCTGATTTTGGGTAAAAAACATCCCGTAGCGAAAGATTTAGAAAAAATGTCTCCGAGAGTTCAGGGAAGTTTCCTTTTCCTTGGCGAAGATGAAAAACACCTTAAAATAAAACACATCGCTACCGATAAGAAGTTCAAACTTCTCAAATCTTCTTTCCCTAAACACAAAGATTTAAAGGAAAAAAGCATCATCTTCATGGGCATCGTAGAATGGCATAAAGAATGGTGGTTCTCAGGAGTTTCCATCATGAGCGACTACAATGAGGAGTTCATAGAAAAAGAAAAACAAAACATCCATTCCAAAGAATCTCTTAGCTTCATGGAAGACCAAGCTCTTATCCGTGAAAACCTAAAAGAACACCATGAAGCATTCCTTATCTATAACAAGGGCGTTCCTATCGTATTCCTCAAAAAAGATGAGGTGGATGACTTTATGAACAGATATTTTGACTTCTTCACAGAAACTGCTGGTCTATCCGCAGAGGAAAAAGAAAAAGCCGTGAAAAAACACAAACCAAAAGCAGATAAAGAAGAGGAAAAACCAGACACTGTAATGGTAGTTTTCCATAATATCAATTCTGGTTTTGAGGTTTATTCCAATATAGAAAACGCTTTTTGTATTAAACAAAATAAATTCTTGAATAAAGACAGAATCGACCAAGATTTCTACCAAATCTTCTTGGCGAATTTCTACTCCAAAGAAATTCTGGACTACAGCATAGAAGTGAGCGAGAAAAAGATTTCTTTCTTCAAGAAAAACAATTATACAAAAGAAGAACTGGACTTTTTCACTCGTTTCTTTAAACAAGGAAATTACCACACTAAGGCGAGATTAACTGTTATAAAAAATGCCTAATGTTTAGACTATTGTTCTTGTTTTCGGGCGTTTTTGCCATTGGGCAGAATATTAAAAGCATTCAGCTATTTAATCCACAGACCAATGACGAAACGCCTGTCATAAGGTTCGGAGAGCAGCTTGTCCTTCGTTTTGACGACTTGGACAACGGCAGCCAGATTTATCGTTACACGATAAAACATCTTGACAGAAAATGGCAGGATGACGGTCTGTTTTTCACGGAATTTGCGACTGGAAAACTGAGCGGATTGATTGATAATTTTAAATATTCTTTCAACACCCACCAAGCCTACACACACTACTCTCTGACCTTTCCTAACAAGGACATTCAGCCAAAAATATCGGGAAATTTTGAACTTATAGTTTATAAAGATTCGCCGAAAAAACCACTTTTCACGAAGAGATTTTCGGTGGCAGAGAACGGAGCTGGAATTGGTCTGAATGTAAGCCGATACACCGCAGCGAAAACTCCAAACCTCAACCAAAGAGTAGAAGTAAAAGCCACCCTTACCGACCCAGAAACCAGCCGAAATATCAATTCTATCAGCCTAAATATTATCCAAAATAATAATTTTAATGATGGATTTTTTAACCTAAAACCATCCTCTGTTCTCTTTGGGAACCAACTGATGTTTCAGCAGTTAAGTCTTGTTTTTCAAGGAAATAATGAGTTTTCTTACTTTGATAATAAAACAATAAACGCCTCCTCCGACATGGTGGCAGGAACGGAAAACATCGATGGTGTGAACTACACCTACCTCTTCCCTACTTGGACTTCTCCGCTCAGCTACCAGTATCAGCCAGATGTCAATGGTGCTTTCTATTTCCGTAGTAATAACATGGGACAAGAAAGAAATGCCGACTACGAGGGCGATTACTCTTGGGTGGTGTTTTCTTTGGACAGCCATCCTTTGGAAGGGAAAGACATCTATGTTTTAGGACAGTTTAATGACTATCAGGCTAATGAAGAAAGCAAAATGCACTACGACCCAAAAAGCCAAAAATATTTCGCTAAAATATTCCTAAAACAAGGGTTTTACAACTATATCCTTGCGACAAAAGACCGAAATGGAAAACTAAATTTTGGTGAAATCAATGGGAATTTCTGGCAAACACAAAACCAATATCAGGCTTTTCTGTATTACACGCCTTTTGGAAAAAATTACGACGGACTTATCGGTTATGGAGAAATCAGATAAAGTGGTTTATTCCCAAAATTGGAAATAATATTTTTTCCAGCTTTTCAGGACATCATCCGTTTTGTTATGTGTTTTTTCTTTCAGATTTTTTTCATTGCTGAATAAAGAAACTCCCAGCCCAAAACGCTCCAGCGGATAGCCCATAGCATTCAAAACCGTAACGCCCTCGTCCAGAGATGAGGTATTTCTCTCCGAAATTCTTGGCGATATCTTATCAGGAAAATGTATCATAAATAGATTTCGGCGGAGGTCAGGATGGCGCTCCAGCATTTCAGAAACCATATTTCGCATCGTGAGATGATCCGAAGAAACCACTATCATGGTGTTTTTTTCTGTATCCAGTTTTTTAATTTCATTGATAAATTCCGAAATCAAATAATCACTCACATGAAGGGCATTCAGGGTTACATTCTGCCCATTTTTATATTTTTTCTTCTT
>CAUSFO010000073.1:0-7126 GCA_963530895.1 uncultured Flavobacteriaceae bacterium
TCTCTGGAATTACTTCAATTACCAGAACAGGAAAAACGCTGGATAGAGATGGAAAAACTGAAGGTATCTCGCTCACTTATAATGACTATTACAGTTTTAATGGGCAGAGGCTTATTCTTAAATCAGGAGAATATGGCAAGGATGGATCTGAATATGTCACTGAAAAATTCTCTAATATAAAAATAAAAGCAAAAGGAGTATATACTATACAAAGAAAAGGAATATTTGGTAAATCTAGAACAATTTATTATAATGCTCCAGCTTATTGGGAGGTAACTTTTGAAGATGGTTCACAAGCTTGGTATGGTTCTTCAAACCCTATATTTAATTATGGAGGTCATAGATCAAGAATAATAGATGAATCTAAAAATCTTATAGAATATAACATTACCAAATGGAAAGATGCTCAAGGTAATTATATTATCTATAATTATTCACAATATACCAATGTATCGGTAATATCCAGTATAGAATGGGGAGGAAATGAAGCTTTAGGAAAGCCTCATTTCAATAAAATGACCTTCCAATATGCAGAAAGAGATTTTAAAGAATCTTCTTTTGTAGCGGGAGAGAAATTTATCCAAAGTAACATACTAACATCTGTACAGGTAGATACTGGCGGAAAGCAGTTTAAAAAATATGTTATCAATTATCATAATGGAGAAAATGGTACTAAATACCAATTTGTAAACAGCATTACTGAATACAACTCCAATAATGAACCTTCAAATCCTGTAATTTTTGAGTATGAAAGAAAATCTCAAGAAAAAGAAACTTCGACATATGAGTATGCTGTAAAAAATACTCACACAAAGAAATATGGAGATTTTGACTTTGATGGAGTTACAGATTTTTTAGAAATGGATACAGATGGGAATCTTTTTTTTAAAAAATCAGTATATATTAATACTCCTGAAATTCCCTTATCATATGATAAAGATGATCTTATAAAAAGATTTTTTGATAAAGCAGCCATTATTCGTTATAAGAAAAATGATATTATTAACCAGCAAATGGCAGGAATTGTAATCCCTATTCCTAAACCTAATTCTCAAGGAAAAAATGATTATGAGTTTAGGATTTATGCTGTTAATTTGAAAGCAAAAACCTTAGATTATCAATATTCAAAAGTTTTAATGTTTCATGATTTTAAAGAACCTTTAGTAGATGATGAACAAAGCAGAGATATATATGAGATTTATGACACACATATACATAATATTATACCATATGACTATGATGGTGATGGTATATCAGAACTAATAATTAATTTTATTGGTACAAAGTTTATACCTTATAATCCATTTTCAAATGAAAGAAAAAATATTATTAAAAAACTTAAATTAGAAAAAAATAATACAGAAACATCTTTTAATGAAATACAGGAAGATGTAACATTAGAAGAAATCCCATTTAGACTTTCAGAAGAAGAAGGAGATTATACATCAAGTATGTTATTCGATTTAAAAGAAGATGTACCTTATGAGAAAAGTTATTATAAGTTTTATAAAGAACATAAAGATGGTTTTTATGTTAGAGAGTGGGAAGTATCAGATTTTAATGGGGATGGAATAGATGAGCTTTATTATTTTGAAAAAAACACATTAAACTATTATAATTTTGATAAAGATAAAAATAATGGATTTCTATTATTCGCAAAAGAACCCAAAATATTAGATGGTATAATTTCAGAGAGACTTGTAGGCGATTTTAATGGAGATGGGAAAATAGATTTTGCTATACCACAATATAATAAGTCTTCTGCTTGGAATTTTTATATTTCCAACGGGGTTTCCTTTGAGAAAAAGGTAATGGATAACTTTACCTATTTTAATTCTGAATTGGAGATATCAGATGAAGGCAGTCACAAAAATTTTATCATTGAAAAAGCTTGTCATTATGGTACATATACTAAATATTCTTATCGTTCTGTTGATTTAAATGGAGATGGAAAATCAGAAATAGTAAGAACAAAAATTGTTGCTAGAAATCATACATGGAACTCTCATTCTGATCAAGAATATAGTCAAATATATTTGGATGTGTTTTCATTAAAAGATATTGAAACACTCAAACCAAGTTTCAAGTTAGAAAAATCATATTCATCTCATTTTGCTGAAAAAATAATTTATTTTTCACCTCTATTTATCAATAGGGATAATCATCAAATTATACTTATTGGTAGACCTGAGGATTGCCCATTAGAAAATTGCGATAAAAATTATGTTATTCATTTAAATTATCCTAATTTTCATAAAAATGCTCGCATAAAATCTATCACCCAGGGCGGACTCCGTACGGAAGTAGATTATAAAGAACTTGACCCTGTTTCTACTAAGGATCCTCATTTCTCTGCTCCTGTGAAGCAGGAAAAATATCCTTACATGGAGCTAGAGAAGGTATCCCAGTCTTATGCTGTGTCACAGCTCAGACAAATCATCAGTCCTTCCCAAACCAGAAAGCAAGATTTCAGATATCGTGGTTTTGTAACCCATCTTCAGGGAAAAGGTATGATTGGGTTTAGAAAAACTGCCCGTTCTTCTTGGTATGCCGATGGCTTTGAAAATACTAAAGTATGGAGCGGAGCAGAAATAGACCCCCTTAATGAAGGGCTGCCAATTAAAGAATGGAGCATCAAAACCAATGATGAAACACAAATCTTCCCTAAAGATGTTTCTCTAAATAACCAAAGCCTGCTTTCATTTAAATCTACCCAATACAAAGTAGATAGACTTGTCAATGGGATAAAAGTTTCTGTCCTCTCTCAAGAGGATAAGCCTAAAGCAGTCACTGCCATTGTTGCTACTGAGGTTACTACCAAAGATTTTATCAAAGAAACTACTTCTATAGACAGGGTAGAATACAATGAACTTTATCTCCCAGTGAAAACCATCAGCTCTACCAATAATGGTTTTGCTGAGAAAACAACTCAAATAGAATATTACCCTGCAAATCTCTCTGCAGAAGGAAAAGGCTATTCTGTAGGAAGACCAAGAGTAAAAACAGAGCTGGTAAGAGCCTATGGTGACAGCAAGGGAGCTAAAGAAGAATACCACTATGAGAACAACCTCTTAAAAAGCCTTACTACCTACAATAGAGATAACTCAGGCTGGCTTAAGGAGAGCTATGAGTATGACGGTTTTGGAAATATCACCACAAAAACTATCTCTAACAGTGTAGATAGCAACACCCAGACCAGCAAAATAGAATATGAGGACAAAGGAAGATTTGTTATCAAAAAAACCGATAATATAGGTCTCATTACCCTCATTACCTACAATGACTGGGGGCAAGTTCTTACCCAAAAAGACCCGCTGGGAAATACCCTTACCAACTCCTATGACAGTTGGGGAAAATTACTCTCTGTTTCAACTAATCTAGGCGGAACTAAAACTATCACCTATGAAAAGTTGAACAATCATGATGTAAAAACCACAGAATACTCTCCTGATGGAGGTGTAGGTATTTCTTTTACCAATAAAATAGGACAAACTTACAAGTCTACTGCAAAAGTATTTGGAAAGAACCAATATGCTTCGAAAGAAGTACATTATGATGCTTTAGGAAGAAAAATAAAAGAATCTGAGGCTTATCTTGATAATGCTTCTGCTTCTCAGTGGAATACTATTGAATATGATGAGTATTCCCGACCAATAAAAGCAACTGCCTTTACAGGTAAAATCGTTGAAACTAAGTATACTAAAAATACCGTAACAGCAACAGAAACCAATGCCAACAACCGCTTCAAAAAACAGACTTTTGATGCTTTAGAAAATATCACTTCCACAGAAGATAAAGGAGGTATTATTGAGTTTAAATACAATGCTGCTGGAGAAGTCATTGAAGCTAAATATGGTACTAATATCGTTACCACCAAGTATGATGCCTGGGGAAGAAAAATAGAATACCACGACCCTTCCAACGGGCTTTACAAATACGAGTACCAACATGGCTTTGGGCTGCTGACTAAAGAAATCAGCCCTAAAGGATTTAAAGAGTATACCTACAACGACAAAGGACAGCTCATCTCCCAAAAAGAGAAATCTAATAAACAGGGAGTAACTGATAAGGAAATCCACTTTGCTTATAATGACAAGGGAATGCTGCTTTCTAAAATAGGAAGCTCAAAAGGAAAAGCCTTTTCTTCCCATATTGCTTATGACAAATATGGAAGAGTAATTGCAGCTTCAGAGGAGAGTTTTGGCAGAAAATACGAAAGAAAAAATGTAGTCTATGACCCGATAGGAAGAGTTCACTCCTACGAGAAAAGCCTTACTTCCTCAGGAAAGACTACCCATGTAGTGATAGAGAATGTTTATGACTCTTGGAGCGGAACCATGTATCAGCTCAAAGATAAGTCCTCAGGAAAAGTTCTTTGGGAGCTGGAAGAACTTACTGCGAAAGGAAAAGTTTTAAAAGCAAAACTAGGAGGAACTTCTATCCAAAATACTTATGATGCTAATGACTTCTTAAGCGCCGTAAGTCACAAAGCTGAAGGGAAATCTGATATTTTAAGCATTGCTTATTCTTTCAATGCCATCAAGAATGAGCTCAACAGCAGAAATACTTCGGGAGCATTTAATATATTGGAGCGTTTTGTTTATGATGACAACAACCGTCTTATCAACTGGACCAATCCAAGAACAGGAGAGCTGCATCATAATGTCTATGACAAGCAGGGAAGAATCATAGAAAACGACCAATTAGGTAAGATAAAATTTGAGAACAAAGATAAGGTTTATCAGCCTACGGGAATGAGCCTTAATGAGAAAGGAGCAGAGCTTCTCAAAAACAATCTTATCCAAAAAATAGAATACAACGAAAACAATGACCCTGTATTCATCGACGGAGTGAAAGGTGATGTAAGGTTCGAATACGGGCTCACGGCCATGAGACAGATGATGACCTTTGGAGGAGAATTTTTATCAGAGAATGCTTCTCAAAATGAAACCTCTCATGGTAAGTTTACCCGATTCTACAGCGAAGACGGAAGTTTTGAAGTGACCTTAGACCACCAGAGTGGAAAAGAAAAACATATTCTTTACATTGGAGGAAATCCATACGAAAGTGAGATTATTTTCGTTAAAGATTTTAAAGAAGAGAAAGGTTCTTATAAATTCCTGCACAAGGATTACCTTGGAAGCATCTTAGCCATCAGTGATGAAGAAGGAAATAAACTTGAACAGCGCCATTATGACGCTTGGGGGAATCTGACCCATCTGCAGATAGGAAATGGAGAAGTTATCACTGACCCAGAGCAGATTGCTAAAGCTCAGCTCCTCTTAGACAGAGGATACACCAGCCATGAACATTTATGGGAGGTGGGCATCATCCACATGAACGGTCGATTGTACGACCCGCTGCTGAGAAGGTTCCTTAATGCTGATGAAAACATCCAAGACCCCCACAACACACAAAACTACAACAAGTATGGGTATGTGTTCAATAATCCGCTAATGTACAACGACCCAAGTGGGGAAATATTCTTCTTCGCAGCTTTAGTACCCATATTGGGTAATTTTTTAGCAGGAGTAGCGGCAGGGATTATAGGAGGAACTATTATAGGAGGGAGCATGTACTTAGCTCAGGCAGCGATTACAGGTAATTTTTCATGGAGTGGATTTGGTAAGTCTATATTGATGGGAGCTATTACAGGGGCGGTATCAGGAGGAATAAATCATGTATTTAGTGTATCCAGTTTCTGGGGAACAGTAGGCGTTGGAGCATTAACTGGTGGGGTAAATGGTGGTATTACAGCCTTAATCAGTGGAGAAAATTTTATAGAAAGTGTGTTCAAAGGGGCTGTAATAGGTGGTACAATTGCTGGGATAAGCTGGGGCATTAAAGAATTATTTACATCTAAAACTATAGTAGATAGAGACATGTCATATAATGATGAATCTATTGTAACTGCAGAAGGTAATGAAACCTCTCCGTTAACAACAGCAGATGCTAAAAAAACATGGAATGAAAACTGGAAAACAGCTTATGAAAGCACTGAAAATGCTAAAAAAGCATACCTTATGCGAAAGGGAAGTCTACCTAAAGGATATACATTAGATGAAAAAACAGGAACATTTATTAAAAGTGATGGTTCAGAAAGTATAGCAGTTACAAAAACTACATATAACTCATCAGGAGAAGTAATAAATCATAAATTATATTTATCAAATAAAGCATTTATTTCCAAGGAACAGCTTAATTATGTGTTTCATCATGAGTTTGGTCATATGGTATTGGATAATAATTTTGGAGAAAAGATTAACACAATTTTACAAAGTCCTGCCCATCAGTTGTTAGAGACCAATGCACATATAGCAATTCAGAAGGCGGGGCGTGATTTTTTAAACTTAAATGGCTGGAATTATAAAAATATATATGGAGCATTTCAATACTCCTTTTTAGGTGCTAAATATACACCTTTTCCACATCATGCAAATATGCTAAAGCCATTATTAATAAAAATAAAATAATGAGAATATTATATGGGATATTGATTTTTCTTTTTATTGTAGGATGCAATAAGAAGGATATACAAGTAGAAAGTTTTACTATTGATGAGAAAAATCAAACAGCATTAGTAGAAATAAGTAATAACACAGATACTAATTATTATATAATTCATCCTATGCTATTAATGAGTTATCCTACTCCTATTAATGAGGATTATATAGAAACAAAGATAATAGATGGGAGTATAAAAAATAAGCAAATAGATAGTATAGTATGTACTGTGTATACAACAGAAGAATATTGTGAGAAAGAATATCAGCATTTTTTTCGTAATATAGTTTTACTTCCTAGTAATTCAGTAGTTAGTATAAAATACAAGTATAAGAATGATGAAAATCATCCTATTAATAGTAAGAGAGTAATATTTCCATATAGTGGAGCCATTTCAGATGAAGATAAGAGAAATTTTTTATTAAGAAATAGGCTTGATAGTATAAATTCGATACCTAATTATAAGTTTTATTATGAAGAAATAGAGTGGGTTGATATACGGTAGGAATACTGGTAACTACGGGTTCATTAAAGAGTTGGAACATAGGAGCTGCACTCAAATCTACCTTCTGGGGAGCCGTCTCGGGAGCAGTATCATTTGGAATAGGAGAGCTTTTTTCGG
>CAUSFO010000074.1:0-7045 GCA_963530895.1 uncultured Flavobacteriaceae bacterium
AGAAATTGCATAAAAAACATAATAGTAAAAAATGGAAAAGAAAGATACACATTTCAAAAGTGCAGTAAATACAATGACTATTCTCACTTTCTTATTTCTTTTATTTTATATATTTGAAAAAGGAGAAGTTTTAGGAAAAACTATCGCAAGAATAGGCTTTTAGATAAAAAATTATTTAAATTTATATTTTATGAAAAAGAAAAATAAAATTGGATACACTATTGTGCATGTTGTCATAATGCTTTTGGTGCTTGGAGAAATCGCAGAGTCTTTTGGTCGTAGTATAAAAGGTTGGTAAAGAAGATTTTTAAAGCAAATATAAAAGCCTTACTTCACAAAAGTAAGACTTTTAATTTCATTTACATCCCCAGACTTTTTCTCACTCTTTGGAGAGTTTCTTGGGCTACTTTTTTGGTTTTTTTTGCTCCTTCTTGTAGTTTTTTCTCCAATTCAGGAAGATTATCCATATAATAAGCAAAGATTTCTCTTTCCTTGGCATAAGTTTCCAAAATCAAATTCAATAATTCTGTTTTTGCGTGTCCGTATCCGAAATTCCCTGCAAGATATTTCTCTCTCAATGCTTGGGTTTTGTCCTCTGTCGCGATGAGTGAATATATCGTAAAGACCTTACAAGTGTCAGGATTTTTCGGTTCTTCCAGCGGTGTAGAATCTGTCTCTATGGACATTACTTGTTTCTTCAATTCCTTTTCTGGAAGGAATATATTGATGATGTTTCCTCTTGATTTGGACATTTTATTTCCGTCTGTCCCCGGTACATATTTCGTGTTTTCCTGCAATTCCGCCTGTGGCAGCACGAAAACCTCACCCATTTGGTTATTAAATCTCGCTCCTACATCTCTCGCCATTTCCAAATGCTGAAGCTGGTCTTTTCCCACAGGAACTACCTCGGCATCATAGAGCAGAATATCCGCTGCCATGAGCATAGGATAGGTAAAAAGCCCTACATTCACATCTCCCAGTCTGTCCGCCTTATCCTTGAACGAGTGAGCCAAAGTAAGCCTTTGATAAGGAAAAAAACAAGACAAATACCAAGAAAGCTCGCAGGTTTCTGGAATATCGCTTTGTCTGTAGAAATAAGTTTTCTCTGTATCCAGCCCAAAAGCCAGCCACGCCGCAGCGATTTCGTAAGTGTTTTTTTTCAGCACCTCAGCATCTTTTATCTGCGTGAGAGTGTGCATATTAGCGATGAACAAGAAAGACTCGTTCTCTGTTTTTTTAGATAATTCTATGGCTGGAACGATTGCCCCCAAAATATTCCCTAAATGCGGCGTTCCTGTAGCCTGTATTCCTGTAAGAATTCTTGACATGATTTTATTTTTTATTTTTAAACAAAATTAAATTTCACATTTTAAAACCTGCTGTACATTTTTATAAATCTCGGTTTTAAGGACTTCTATTGGCTTTTCTTTGATTTCAGCAAGTTTCAGATAAACCTCATCAATAGGCTCTTCTGCTGTGTCCGTTTCCAAAAAAATCCTATCCAAAGGAATGTCCCGCGCAGTTTCCTGCAAAGATAAGTTATAAAGCAGCGCATTCCCAAAAGACAAATAAAATCCTTTACTCAAAAGCTCTTCGGCGGTTTCCTTTTTCTTATTAAATCCATGCACAATGAGCGGCACTTTTGCAATTTTCTGAAACCTCAGCAACTGAGAAAAACGCCGAACACAATGCACTATCACGGGTTTTTGGATTTCATTCGCCCAGAAAATCTGCTGTTCAAAAACTTGTTCCTGCAAACTCTCATCCACCGAGACCAACCCATCCAGCCCGCATTCGCCTATCGCAAGGCAGTTTGGGAGCTGGGATATTTCTTTTATTTTATCTAAATTCTGTTTGTAATTTTCATCAATTTTATTTGGGTGAAGCCCAACTGAAAAATAATTTTCTGGAATTTCTTCCGTGAAATCCAAGTTATAAATTCCGCATTCTCTCGCCCGAAAATGATGATGAAAATCAAAAAACATACAGCTCTTTTTTATTCTTTTCTTTCTTCTTTGGACAAGTAGAATTTAGGCATTTCCCACTGATATCTCACCGCGAGAGTTCTCACCGCTACAATCAACAAAATAGTAGAAACATGCACCATAATATACGGCATAGAAGTGTACCTATACAACACTAAAAACAAAACTCCGCCCACAATACACGCCGTGGCATAAATTTCTTTTCTCAAAACCAAAGGAATTCTATTGAGCAAAATATCTCTAAAAATCCCACCGAAACAACCTGTGATAACCCCCAAAGTGAGAGAAATAATCGTCCCATGCTCCGCATTCAGCCCTTTCTGAATCCCCATAATGGTAAAAAGCCCAAGCCCAAAGCTGTCAAAAATAAACAACGGCGTTTCGAATTTTTTCTCAAAAACCTTTACCAGCATCGCAAAGATACTCGCCAAAAAAACCACCGTGCAGCTGAACATATCTTTCATCCAGAATACAGGAACTTCCAGCAGTAAATCCCGCAAAGTCCCTCCACCAAAGGAAGTAACGAAAGATACGATAAGCACACCAAAAGGGTCTAATCTTTTCTCTATTGCCGCAAAAGCCCCAGACATCGAAAAAGATACCAGTCCCAAAAGTTCAATTACGAAATTAAAATTTTCATACAACATAAATCAACATTTTATTTTTTTCAAAACAATAACCACACAAAACGAGTCCGTGTGGCAAAAATCAAGTTTCTATGACCGACCTTCTTCCTACACCCTTACTGCTTCTGGAACGAACAAAGTATAGTCGCCACCAAGCGAAATAATCTCCCTGACACTGCTGCTGCTTATGAATGACTTAGCCGAAGAAGTCAGCAGGAAGATAGTTTCTATCTTGTTCTCCAGAGTAAGCGTCCTATTGATATGCACGATAGCTTTTTCAAACTCAAAGTCAGCAGGATTTCTCAGCCCTCTGATAATGAAATTCACATTTCTCTTTCGGCAGTAGTCCACCGTCAGCCCCTCAAAAGAGTCAATCTCCACATTAGGAAAATCCTTAAAAGTATTTCTCAAAAACTCTTTTCTCTGCTCCAGAGAAAACATATATTTTTTCTGTACATTATGCCCAATAGCGATGATAATTTTATCAAAAAGTTTCGTCGCCCTTTCTACAATATCATAATGTCCCAAGGTAACAGGGTCAAAAGACCCAGGGAATACCGCTGTTTTCATTGTTTATTTTTAGTATTCTTAAATATTATTCACTTCCCTTATAGCTTTCATTAGCAAAATCAATATTTCTGCACGGATACCAGCCTACCATCATATCCATCACTTCTTCCAAAGTCTCTATAAGGTGCTCCTCTGTCCCATCATTTTGTAATTCTACATCACTTTTGAGGTACATTTGATAGATTTCCTTCTCTGAAAACCCTTCTGCGTACAACTGCAATGCAAAGTTTCTGAGTTTTTCCACTGCATCCTGCTCAAAGAGAAGCTGTTTTATCCTCTCTTTTACTTCATCTCTCTTTTGCATTTCGTTATCCATCATCATTACTTATTTCCTCGGTGTTTTCTATCGAGTTTGATTTGATTTTTCGTAAAACTGCTTCAAATTATCCAAATTCACGCTGCAGTCTTTATTAAAAACATTATTGGCAACTAAGTTTTCCATCAAACGGGTTGCTCCAGTTACTTTTGGGTTTCTGTAAGCTTTTTTACCAATGATATTAAAATCTACAATACCTTTCCAGTTTCCTGCTTCGTCTTTCTTCGCTACCCCAAAGAATAAAAGTTCTCCTTTCAGGGATTTTATTTCATAGGAATAAGGCACCAAACCATATTCTGTTTGTTTTTCTTCGCCCTCATTATCCACATCATTTACAGTTAAAAGAAAACACATTTTTTTATCCAAATATATTTCATCTGGCTCCACTCTCACTTCTTTAGCAGTGTTTTTTGTTTTCGGAAGATTTAGTTTTAGCTCTGTATACAAATCATCCTCTGTTTGCGCTGAGAAAAATAAAGGAAATAGAAATGCTGTCAACCAAAGTGTTTTCATAATGTTTATGTTTTAATGTTTATTCCATTTTTTACTTTCTACTAAATTTTTCAGAAATTCTTTTCTTTATTTTCATTAGACTTCTCATAAAATAATTTCAAATTGTCTAAATTGATGGTACAATCATTATTTATCACTTGACTAGAGGATAAATTTAAGATTAAATCTTTCCTTGATATTATTTTTGAATTTTTGTAACCTTTTTTATCTATCAATGGAAAACTAACCAGTCCTTCCCACTCTCTTTTTTCATTTTGATAAATTATCCCAGAAAACACTAATTTTCCATCTAATGAAGTAATTTCATAATAATTACGAGATTTACCATATTCTGTGAAAACATTATGTTTTAATTCATATCTAAAACAAAGTTTTTCATCTATCACGATTCCTTCTTTTGCGAATTCAATAGAATTTGGTTCTTTTCCTGTTTCAGGAATACCTAATCTCATAGTTTGATATGTCTTTTCTTGAGAAAAAACCATCATTGGAGCAAATAACAATAATATTACTAAGATTCTCATAATTTTAAAAGTGCTTTTTCTACTTCATTTCCGCACAAATCTTTGATGGAGATTCCGTAGATTTTCGCCTGTTGCGGCAGGATACTTGCGGGAGAAAAACCTGGGTTGGTATTCATTTCCAGCATGTAAGGTGTTCCGTTCATAATGATGTATTCCGAACGAGAAAAACCACTCATTCCCAATGATTTATAAGCCTTTTTCGCGATTTCTTCTACTTTTAGTCGTGTCTGTTCATCTATTCTGGCTGGTGTAATTTCCTGAGAAGCGCCCTCATACTTAGCTTCATAGTCGAAGAAATCATTTTCGGAAACGATTTCCGTAATTCCCAAAACGGTAATTTCACCTTTATAATCTACCACACCTACCGAAACTTCCATTCCATCCAAAAAGCTCTCTATCAGCACTTCATCATCTTCGTGGAAGGCTTTTTCCAGAGCAGCTTTGAACTCAGATTTTTCTTTCACTTTTGAAATTCCCAAACTAGACCCAGACTGATTTGGTTTTACAAAACAAGGAAGACCAAGTTCAGAGATAATTTCATCTTCGCTAAAAGCATCTCCTTTTCTCAAATAAATACTCTTCGCCGAAGGAATTCCGTATTTAGAAAGCACCGCCAGAGTATCTTTTTTATTGAATGTCAATGCACTTTGGTAAAAATCACAGCCCGTATATCTCTGTCCCACAGCATCCCAATACGCCTGCAAAAGTCCGTTTTCACCAGGTGTTCCGTGAATGGTATTGAAACAAACATCAAATTTCAGCTTCGTTCCATCGACAAGTTTTACCGAAAAATCGGCTTTGTCTATCGGGAATTTTTCATCATTTTCATTTACAAAAAACCAGCCTTCCTTCAAGACATGAACTCTATAAACATTATACAAATCCCTGTCCAATTCATCAAAAATAAGCTGACCGCTTTTCAGTGAAACGATATACTCATCGGAAAAACCGCCCATTACCACGGCGACATTCTTTTTATTCATAACTCTTACAATTTAGGCAAAATTAACAAAAACTTTTTATTCACCTACGCTGTCTGATAAATTCTTTAACTTTGTGGCTAAAAGAATTTTTTATGCATCTATCCACCGCAAAAACTTTTTTTGAGAAATTCACAGGCTCTCCTGTTGCTAATTTTCAGGTATTACAGCAGAGCGGCTCATCGAGAATCAATTTCATCGGAAAGTCTAATAATCAGGATTTTATCATCACTTACAACGAAAATATCGGAGAAAACGAGGCTTTTCTCTATCTTTCGGAAGAGTTTTCTTCATTAAAGCTAAATACGCCTAAAATCCTAGCAGTCAATGAAGAAAAAACGCTTTACATTCAAGAGTTTTTGGGTAAAAATACTTTGTCTGAAATCATCTCTGCCGAAGGACACAGCGAAAGGGTAAAATCACTAGTAAAACAAACTTTGGAAAAACTATTCATCCTACAACAAAAAACCGAAGGAAAAATAGATTTTCGCAGAACTTTCGAATACGAAGCCTATGACAATCTGCCGATTACGCACGATTTGTATTATTTTAAAAATTTCATGGTGGATGTCTTGGAACTGCCTTATCACAAAAGTTCTTTACTAAAAGAATTTCAAAATTTAACAGCTAAAATAGAAAATCTCTCTCCTAAAACAATCATGCTGAGAGATTTCCAATCGAGAAATATTTTAGTAAATGAAGAAAACAAAGTGTTTTTCATTGATTATCAATCGGCTATGTTAGGGCCTGCGGTCTATGATGTGGTTTCTTTTTTATTCCAAGCAAAAGCCAACTTCCCTGCCGAATGGAAAACAGAAATGCTGGATTTTTATTTCAGCCTTTGGGACAGCGAAACACAGCCTGCACTGAAAGAAGCTCTTCCCTACTGCCAGCTTATCAGGTTCATGCAAGTGCTTGGCGCTTATGGTTTTAGAGGGCTTATTCAGCGGAAAGCGCATTTTCTGTCGAGCATCGGACAAGGAATAAAAAACCTAACTGATTTTTCTAAAAACTGGCAGGAAAACGCTACTTTCCCAGAGCTTTATTCAGTTATAGAAAAACTCAATGAACCAGACACTCAAAAGAAAATAAACGCTTTGATTTCTGGGTAAAAATTCTTTTTATTTTAAGATTTGTAAATTTGCGAGAATTATTTCATTATGCTACATATCGATATTTATAGTTTTTCTTACAAGAAAAGCGGAATTCCGAAGGACAACACAGACAATGGCGGCGGATTTGTTTTTGACTGCCGTGGAATCCTAAACCCAGGACGAATAGATGAATACAAGCCTCAGACAGGAGCTGACTTGGCTGTGCAGGAATATTTGGAAGAAAAAACCCAAATGCCTGATTTCCTAAATTCAGTCAAATCCCTGATTTCCATATCTGTGAACAACTATATAGAACGAGGATTTGAGCATCTTCAGATTTCATTTGGCTGCACCGGCGGACAGCACCGCTCGGTTTATTCAGCAATAAAAATAGGAGAATTTTTACAACACAAATACGCTGATAAAGTAAGTGTAAA
>CAUSFO010000075.1:0-7035 GCA_963530895.1 uncultured Flavobacteriaceae bacterium
CTGCTATTGAGAATATGATCAAAGGCAAAGTAGAAGAAACAATTATACGACCTTAGAAGAAGTACTATGAAAAAATATACCAACAAATATGTCAAAAGAGCACTAACTCTTTATTCATATGTGTATGAAGATACTATTGATATTTATGCAGAAAATGAGAAGTTTTATCAAAATTATTTGCGTCGCGTTAAGTATTTCGGTACCAAAAAGAAGCAAACACCTTTTAAGTTTTTTTATGTTGAACTGTTAGGGTTTTACAATATAGACCATGTCGCCGCTAAGAGGTTGATGTTTCAGGGGAACCCTGAATTGGCGGGAAAATATTTTTCTCGAACAGCATTTTGGGGATTAATGGGAAAAAAGAATTCAATACCTGCCGAATACATTGATCCTTATACAGATTACTTAAATTATGCTTTTTTTGTAGAAGATAAAGATACGATACAATTGGCAATTGATATGTTGATAAACGAATGGAAGAAAGAGGATGCGCAAAGTAAAGAATATAAAACACAGTGGATTTATCCGAAAACTTATTTTTTACATTTTCTAATTGAAAAATGGTTAGGAGAAAATCCAATATTGCCACGGTTATTTAAGGAGTTTTCTTATAAAGGTGGATATGGTATTTATCAAGCGATTATCGATCATTGGAATGACTTAAGTGTTTTACCAAATACTTATTGGGATGAGTTATGTGATTATCATTTAAATGGCTTATCATTATATGGCAGTGAAAAGTGGGAAAAAGAAGAGTTTTTGTTAGAAGGAATTATTCCGATGGAGTTATTAAACTTGATCAAGGTGAGAAAGAAATTAGGGCTAGACATTCCTCAAATCACTCACGAATTATTTTCTCTTCCTACCTCCCAATTTCCAGTAATCCCAACAGGGTACAACCCTGATACTGATGTCCTATTCCAACTAATACACCAAACGGCTATAACAAAACATCCCTATACTATTGAAGAAATCATTGATTTACTCAAAGAAAAATATGGAGAAGAGCTTAACTATTTTATGTAATTTGCTATGAAAAACACCCTTTGGCTTTATAAAAATTCTTATCAGATAGAGATTATAGACGAAACCAATCTTGATGATAATCAAAAAGCCCTTACTCGTTATCAAGAGCGCCAGCCTTACGACCGTGAAGTAGGCGACTATGACCAATTGATAGGCATTCGGCTCTATGAAAATGAAGAACCTATGGGTAAAGTATTGCTTGTGGCTGATACTTATAATGTGCTCAATGAGAAAGGGATTCTTTTGGATAATGATAGACTCCTTATCACTTGTGGCTACGAGGTATTCTGTATTCTCTTACCTTCTTTAAAGCTCCTTTGGCATACACAAGTGGATATGGCGACTTGCTTTGAGATAGCTCCTTACCAAGATGATTACATTACCCACGGCGAGATGGAGATATCACGCCTTAATAGGCAGGGCGAAATCCTCTGGCAGTTCAGCGGGAAGGATATTTTTGTCTCGCCCATAGAGTGCACGCCCGCTTTTACCCTCACTCCAAAGGGAATAGAGTTGGTAGATTTCAATTATGAAAGTTATTTCATTGATTATGATGGGAAACTTTTACGGTAGATAGAGGTCAGTTTTTGTGAATCGTTTTTATTTACATTTTTTGACTTTTAATCATAAAAACACTACTTTTGGGACACGCTTAAAAAGAACAATTATGAACATTATTTTGGCATCCACTTCTACACTTTTTGGTGGAAAATATTTAGAATATTTACGAGAAGAACTTGTGAAACTTTATCACGGAATAGATGAGGTTTTGTTTATTCCTTACGCCAGACCCAGCGGGATTTCTCACGAAGAATACACGGACAAGGCGCGCGAGTTTTTCGGAACTATTGGCATAAAAATAAAAGGAATCCACGAATTTGAAAACCCACAAGAGGGCATTGCCTCAGCAAAGGCATATTTTACAGGCGGAGGGAATACTTTTCTTTTGGTCAAAACTCTTCATGAAAAAAATCTGATGAAGACTCTGAAAGAAAATGTAGAAAAAGGAAAACCATATTTAGGATGCAGTGCAGGGAGTAATATAGGCGGGCTTAACATCCAGACAACCAACGACATGCCGATAGTCTATCCGCCGAGTTTTGAGGCTATGGGACTGGTGCCGTTTAATATCAATCCTCATTACCTTGACCCAAATCCAGATTTGAAGCACAATGGCGAAACGAGAGAGACCAGAATTAAAGAATTTTTGACACAAAATAATATCAAAGTGGTAGGTCTTCGCGAAGGAAACTGGATTAGAAGAATAGGCGATGAAATCACGGTACAGGGCAGCCAGCTCACACGGATTTTTGAGCAGGGAAAAGAGCCTTACGAAATAGAAACAGGAAGTAAAATAGACTAAAAAAAACAGAAAATGTCTGTAAAAGAAAAAATAGAAAACCTCCGAAAGGAACTTCATCAGCACAATTATAATTATTATGTTCTTGATAATCCTACGATTTCAGATTTTGAGTTTGATGAAAAACTGAGAGAATTGCAGTCTTTGGAGGCGGCAAATCCAGAATTCTACGACCCAAATTCTCCCACGGTGCGCGTGGGCGGAGAGGTTACTAAGGTTTTTCCTACGGTTTCTCATGAATTTAGAATGTATTCGCTGGATAATTCTTATAACTTTGAGGATTTGGAGGAGTGGTATAACCGAACCAAGAAAATATTAGAAACGGATGAAATAGAATTCGTGACCGAGCTGAAATACGACGGTGCTTCTATTTCCATACTTTATGAACAGGGAAAATTCGTTCAGGCGGTTACTCGTGGTGATGGGTTTCAGGGCGATGAAATCACCTCCAATGTGAAAACGATAAAGGACATTCCGCTGCAGTTGTATGGCGGTTTTCCAGAAAAATTCTACATGCGCGGCGAGATATATCTGACACGAAAAGCCTTTGATAAAATCAATCAGGAAAGGGAGCAGGAAGGGCTGGATATCTTCATGAATCCAAGAAACACGGCCTCTGGAAGTCTGAAAATGCAGGACAGCACGGAGGTGAGTAGGAGAGGGCTTTCGGCGGTGTTGTATCAGTTTGTAGCACAGGATGTTACAGAAAAAACGCACTGGGAGCTGCTCCAAAAGATGAGTTCTGTGGGCTTCAAGGTTTCGCAGTATAGCAAACTCTGCAAATCATTACAGGAAGTGAAAGATTTTATCAATTTTTGGGATAAAGAACGGCAGAATTTAGGTTTTGATATTGATGGAATTGTAATCAAAGTCAATGACCTGAAACAACAGCAGATTTTGGGATATACCGCCAAATCACCACGCTGGGCAACAGCTCATAAATTCAAGGCTGAAAAAGTAGAAACTCAGCTTTTGTCTATTGATTATCAAGTTGGTAGAACGGGAGTAATCACGCCAGTTGCCAATCTGTCGCCAGTGCTTTTGGCGGGAACTATTGTGAAACGGGCATCTCTTCATAATGAGGATATTATCAAGAAATTGGATTTGCACGAAAATGATTTTGTATATGTAGAAAAAGGCGGTGAAATCATTCCTAAAATAGTAGGCGTAAATACCGAAAAAAGGGAAGCAATGTCCTCGCAGATTAACTATATAACCCGCTGTCCAGAGTGCGATACGGAGCTGATAAAGGAAGAAAGCCAAGCGCTTCATTTCTGCCCGAATGAAATCCACTGCCCTCCGCAGGTGGTCGGTAAAATGATACATTTCGTTTCCAGAAAGGCTTTGAATATAGAAAATTTGGGTTCGGAGACTATAGAACAGCTCTATCGTGAAGGTTTGATAGAAACGGTGGCTGATTTTTATACCTTGAAAAAAGAACAGCTCTTGCCTCTGGAAAGAATGGCTGAAAAATCTGCACAGAACATCATCGATGGGATAGAAAAATCAAAGCAAATTCCTTTTGAAAGGGTGCTTTACGGCATTGGGATAAAACACATTGGTGAAACCATTGCGAAGAAATTAGTCAAAAATTTTGGTTCGATAGAAGAACTCAGCAGGGCGAGCGTGGAGGAACTCATCCAAGTGGAAGATATAGGTGATAAAATAGCCGAAAGCATTGCGGCATTCTTTTCTAATGAAGAAAACAGAAAGCTGATAGAAAGGCTAAAAGAGTATGGAATCCAGCTGGAAAGAGGCGAAGTATCTACGGAGGTATTGTCAGATAATTTAGCAGGGAAGACCTTTTTATTTACAGGGAAATTATCTCTTTTTACTCGTGAACAAGCGGAAGAAATGGTCGAAAAACATGGCGGAAGAAATATTTCTGCAGTGTCCAAAAACTTGAACTATTTAGTAGTGGGAGAGAAAGCAGGAAGCAAACTCAAGAAGGCGCAGGAGATAGGCACGATTACCATTCTAGATGAACAGGAATTTTTAAAAATGATGGAATAAAAAAGGAACTCTATTTTAGAGTTCCTTTTTTTGTAAAAATATTTAGATTATTTCTTCTTTCTAGCAACTGGCTTTCTGTGAGCAGTTTTTCCTTTTTTAGCTCCTACGGATTTTTTTGCCGTAGCTTTTTTAGGAGTTGCAACAGTCACATCAGACTTTGTCAATGCATCCCACTCGCTTCCTGTTACATATTTCACTTCTACTTTTCTGTCTTTTTCTCTCTCTGCATCAGAAGCAGTTACAGGCACTTCAGCGAATTCAAAGCCTACACCTTTTGATTTTAACTGGCTGTGGTCTACACCTCTTTCTTCAAGGGCTTTAACTACTGCAGCAGCTCTTTCTCTAGAAAGTCTAAGGTTAAGCGCAGCGTTTCCTTTTCTATCCGTGTGTCCGATTACTAAGAATGTTCCTCCATTAGAAGATTTGATAATCTTAGCAGCGTCATCTAGTTTAGGAGCAGCCTCTGGTCTTAGAGTAGCTTTACCTAGGTTGAATAGAATATTTTTAAGAGCCGAAGTAACTTCACCTGCGATATCAGCATGAGTTTTAGGGCATCCTTGTTTTTCTGGCAATCCAGCTTCAGTAGGACATTTGTCATCTTTATCTGGAACTCCATCTCCGTCTGTATCTTTCCAAGGACATCCTTCATTTTCTACTGGACCAGGAACATCAGGACACTTGTCATCTTTGTCTAGAACTCCGTCATTATCAGTATCTCCCCAAGGGCACCCTCTGTTTTCTATTGGTCCAGGAACTGTAGGACATTCATCATGTCTGTCTAGAACTCCGTCTCCATCTGTATCTTTGTCAGTTTCAGCAACTACAGCTTCAGCTTTTTTACCTTTGTATAGTATGAAGCCAAGTCCAGCGTAGATGTTAGCACCTTTTGACTCAGTGAATAAGATTTTCAAATCATCAGAACCTATTGACAATGGTCCTAATCTAAGAGCAAGTCCTGGTTTGAAATCTTGGCTCATGAAGTTGTAAGTCAAAGGAACAGATATATCTACCCACTTGCTTTCGAATCTAGGAACAAGTCCTACGAAACTATGGTAATAAGGGTTAGTAGAGTTGGTATTTGCTAAATTGATCAAACCATTAGCACTAACGAAAAATCTTTTTGTGATAGCATAGTCTGCATATAGATTTAGGTTAGTAGGAAGACCTTGGCTTACAGATGATGTAGTCAGAGTAGTGTTGTAACCTCTAGATCTAAGGTAGTCAGCAGTAGCATTAAGGTCAAAAATATCTATTTCGTTAGGGTCTATTGCAGAACCAGCACCTCTGATGCTCAGTTTACGAATATCATTGTATTTGATAGCACCGATGTCATTAACAGATGCTCCGAATTTTAAGAAGTAAGGTTTGTCTCCAGATGCTTCTTTTAAAGTCAATTCAGCACCGAAATCTCCACCAAATCCTGTCGCTCCACCGAAGAAGTCCCCAAAACCATAGTCGTTTAATGATTTTTCAGGATTTAGGTTGGTGTATAGATCCCAGTTAATGTTAGCAGCTGAGATTGTAGGGTTAGATGGGTTATTGTTATAGATTAAGTTGTGCCCATTACTTTCGAATCTATTTAGCCCAGCTCCTTTGTATAGTTTTACACTCGCACCTAATGATAGTTTTAGGTCGTTGTTATCAATCACAGCATAAGCACCTTTTACACCTAAATCAGTAAGTGCAGTAGTATTGATACCAAATCCTGTATTATCAACCAATGGAATATTAGCAAGACCAGGGTTGTCAGTTCCTAAATTCCCGTTTAAGGCATCAAGGAAAGCAGAATTTATATTTTTCCCTTGACCGAAAAGTCTTACTCTTGAAGAAAATCCGAAGCCTAATTTGTTATTCACTGTAAACTGAAAAGATGGGCCTAAAACTTCACCTACAATTCCCAAGTTTATCAAAGCTCCATTCCCTCCATTGTGAGAAGCTCCATTTCCTAATTCATCTAGTGTGAAACCTCCAAAAGAGTTCAAATTTTTAAACTTGTAATAGTCGTTATTAACCAGCCCCTTCCCAGACACAAGATTAACAGCTACTTTTACTTTCTCATCAGTAAGTTTAGCAGGGTTGTACTGTGACCCATAAACTCCCGAATAGTTACTGTTGCTCAGTCCCAGATACTTCTGAGCCGATAGATTACTGGCAGCTACTCCTCCAAGGAATAGTCCCGCGATAAGAATTTTTCTCTTCATTTTTTATAGTTTTAATCTAATTATATTTTATTTTTCTAATAAACTTTCACGATGAAAATTGATTCCTTCCCATCCCGTTTTCATGAAATTTCTAATGTTCTGATGATTAGTCCCTTGCAAATCTCCTAAAACATCTTTTCTGTAAAAATCACCAAACAGAAATAATGTATTTTTCTCATTTAAACCTAATTTTTTCGCAAAAGAAAAAATTTTGCAAGAGCCATTATTTTGGTTCTCTTCGTTGAGAACTTCTCCATTCTGAAAAGCCGTAGGGACAAAGTCATAATGCTCATCAATATAAGCAATCACTTCATCGAATGATATTTCCTCAGGATTTTGTTTTATTTTATCTAAAAGATTCATTTTTAGTTATTTATTTCGAAAATAATAATCCCACACTGTTTTTGATATATCAGCAATTATTTTTTCGTTAGT
>CAUSFO010000076.1:0-7015 GCA_963530895.1 uncultured Flavobacteriaceae bacterium
GCTTTTTGCTGTAAAAAACTGAGAATCTTCCGATTGTGCAGAAAAATTCATCGATATAAACAGTGAAATAAAAAATAATAATCTCATAATTTTTAACTTTAATTCATTTGTTCCAAAACCTTTTTTATTGCTTTTGGGAAAATTTCATATTCCACTTTATGGACTTTCTCCGCAAGTTTTTCAGGCGTATCTCCTTCACTTACAGCAATTTTCCCTTGCAGGATGATTTCGCCCTCATCTATTCCAGCCGTCACGAAATGCACCGTGGCTCCGCTTTCTTTCTCTTTGGCATCAATTACAGCCGTATGAACATGCATTCCCCACATTCCCTTTCCCCCAAATTTGGGCAGAAGCGCAGGATGAATGTTGATAATTTTACCCGCATATTTTTTTGCAAAATCTTCGCTGATGATGGAAAGAAATCCCGCCAAGACTATCAAATCCGTGTCCTTTGGAAGGATTTTTTCTAAATTTTCACAAAAATCTTTTCCTCTCTTTATCAAATGATGAGGAATTTGGTGTTTCTCGGCACGAACCAAAGCATAGCAGTCTCTATCCGCAACCACCATGCTTACTTTTGCATTAGGAATTTCTCCATTTTGGATGCATTCCAATATCCTTTCTAAATTGGTTCCTGAGCCAGAAGCCAAAACTACGATGTTTTTCATTTCTTTGATTTTGTTAATCTTCCTTATCCTCCTCTACGCCGTGCTTTATCTTAGATTTTTTCCCTTTGATATCTACGGCATATTCTTTTCCGTTTCTGATGAGCAGCCCTTGGGTTTTGCCTTTGGAATGCAGCACATCGATGTCTATCACACGCCCATCCATTAGGTAAGTAACCTCTTTTCTAAGGGTATGCCCTATGACAAATTTCTTTGCATTAAGTTTTTTGAGAATTTCCTCTAAATCTTCCTTCTTTGTGGTTTCCTTCCCATAGCCTCTGTACCACATAGGACTTTTCCCATACATATAGATGACATTTGCGATGGCATCTTTCCCTTTTTGTCCTTCTTTATTATTGAAATAATATTTTCTAGCATGTTCATTCAGCTCCTCCACGGAAAGATTTAGGTCACTTACCTCCTTAGAAATCCCTGCATGAACGAAAATATAATCACCGATTTTCTCTACGATGTTTTTTGTATTAAGCCACTTGCCGAGTTCCGTGCCATACTGAGAAAGAAGGAGATCAGGTTCTTTGTTCATAAGTTTTGCATTTTCAAAATATTTTTTTCGCACATAGCGCAAATCTTTATTCATGTTCATCAAATCATGATTTCCAAGGACAAAATGCACCTTCCCACCTGCTTTTTCCGCTTGTTCTTCCAAGGAATAAATCAGCCAAAGAGTCTGCGTTACGAAAAGCCCTCTGTCAAAGAAATCTCCCACCGTTACGAGATGTCCCTTCCCGAAAGTCCATTTGTAATTTTTATCCATTACCTTATTATTGATAAGAAATTCTTTAAACTGTTCAAAATTCCCTTCAATATCTGAAATAGCAATCAGCTTTTTAGGCATCGGATAGACCGAAGGTTCTTCTTTCAGCTCCTTTTTCAGCCTGAAAGAAAAGAAATCCTTATCTGTAATGTAGGATTTTAGCTCCTGATTTTCTTCATACCATTTATAAACTGGCGTAGGAACACCATTTTCTTCCTTAATGCTCTTCACAACCGACCTGCCTAAACCTGAATAAAAGATATACGGCCCATCTATCCCAGCTCTGGAAGTATCTTTTTCTAATCTTTTTTCCGATATGATGAGCTTGGGCTGTAAATCCTCTTCCTCCTTATCATAATCATATCCAATAGCCACAACAGGCCCAGTTACTGTTGCTGCTACTTCAGCTATTTTGGAAGAATCTTTTGGTTGTTTTTTTCTTGATGAAACAGGCTTTTTCTGAGCATTCAGAATATTACCCAAAAATAAAAATGCTAAAACAAGAACAGTTATTTTTTTCAATTTAAAATTTCTCATTAGTATCAAATTAATTTTTTCTCAGTTTTTCTTCATCCAAGGCTTTATTTATCAGGATTTCAAACACTTCTCCCATTTCATCTGATGCGCGTTTCACAGCGTGTTCTATGATTTTTCTGGCTTGGCTTTCGGTAATTCCTGCCTCTGTCCAGCTTCTGCCAGAGGAATGCGTATTGAGCAGAAAAGGCATTATTCGGTCTATGGCGCAGGCAAAAACAGCATCAGGCGTTTCCTCCGCTTCAAATTCTTTCCACAGACCAAGAAACTCACTGCGCATCGGCTCTTCAAGGATACCAAAAATCCTCTCCGCAGAGGCAAGTTCCCTTTCGTATTTGCCGACCATTGCTTTTTCATCAAAGATAAAAGTATCACCAGCATCGATCTCCACCACATCATGAATGGACAGCATTTTAATCACTCGCAGAAGGTCTATTTTCTCCTTATTTTTGGCATAAGGGAAAAGTATCTGAGCCAAAACAATAACCTGCCAGCTGTGCTCCGCCGAGTTTTCCCTCCTTTGGTCATCGTGGTTAAAATTCCTGCGCTGCACATTTTTCAGAGCATCAAGGGTTAAGATAAATTTGATTTCCTTTTCTAAAACCATGAAAATGAATTTTATATTAAATTGATTTTCTCTTCATTTTCGGTGATTTCTCCGATTTCGTAGGCATCTTTCAGCGTAGAAAGCACTTTTTCTGCATCTTTTTCATCTACGACAACCACCATTCCCACGCCCATATTGAAAGTTCCGAACATCTCCATTCGGTCTACATTTCCGCGTTTTTCAAGTTCAAGCATAATGCTCGGAATACGGATTTTTTCTGTTTGAATCTCTGCACAAAGTCCATTCGGAATGATTCTTGGAACATTCTCTATCAGTCCACCGCCCGTGATATGCGCTATTCCACTCAGACTCACCACTTTCAAAAGCTGATGAATAGGCTGATAATAAAGCCTTGTAGGTTCAAGGAGTGTTTCATAAAGTGGTTTTCCTTCAAATTCTTCCTCAAAATCAGGGAACACTTTTCTCACCAAAGAAAATCCATTGGAATGAAAACCAGAACTCGGAATAGCGATGATTTTATCTCCTTTTTTGATTTTTGAACCATCAATAATTTCGTCTCTTTCTACGATTCCCACACAGAAACCAGCTACATCGTAATCGCCCACCTGATACATCCCTGGCATTTCCGCTGTTTCTCCACCGATAAGGGCGCATTCATTGTCTTTACAGGCTTTTACCATTCCTAAAACGATTTCTGATGCCACATTAGAATCCAATTTTCCACAAGCGAGATAATCCAAGAAAAACAAAGGTTTCGCGCCATGGCAGAGAATATCATTGGCACACATCGCAAAGCAGTCAATCCCGATGGAATCATACTTTTTGGTATCCAAAGCGATTTTCAGTTTCGTTCCCACGCCATCCGTTCCACTCACTAAAACTGGATTTTTATATTCTCCAATGGCATAAAACGCCCCAAAACTTCCAAGATTGTTCAGTACATTTTTATTGTGAGTTTCGGCTACAGCGGACTTTATTTTGTCTACGGTTTTGTAGCCTTCTTCTTTGTCTACTCCTGCGGATTTGTAAGTGTTATTCATAGTTTATTTTTTTTTATTTAAAGTTAAATTTCAAATACAAAAAAGCCGACAAACCCCAAGGCTGGCCGGCTGGTATATTTTCAGCACAAAACTCTATTCCATTATTTTGGTTCAGAAAAAGAGCTGAAGTGATTTTATTTAATTTCAAAATAGAATTTTTATTTCTACAAAAATAGGATTTTTTTATTTAAAATCTATCACTCTCTGATGACTTTTATTCTTCCATCTTCCCAAATCCTAATCACCGATGAGCCTTCCCACTCTGCTCTCTGGTCTTGGCGTTCTTCTGCTATGATATCTACTTGGTTTTTAAGCTCTTGCGAAATTTCAGAAAAACTCATCGGGCTTTTTTCTCCACTGAAATTAGCCGAAGTAGAAACGATAGGACTATTGAGCTTGGAAATCAGTTTTTTACAAAAATCATCCTTTGTCAAGCGGATTCCTATGCTTCCATCTTCCGCCAAAAGCTCTTTAGGAAGCCCTTTTGGGTTGTCATAAACGATGGTCACAGGCTTTTCGCTCAAATCTATGATTTCCCATGCCATGGCTGGCACCTCTACTATTTTCTGTAATCTTTGTTCGTTTTCTACCAGAATAATTGCCGATTTTCCTTGTTCTCTTTTTTTCAGGGAAAACAGTTTTTGTATGGCTTCGGGATTGGCAGCATCACACCCCAGTCCCCAGATGGTATCCGTAGGATAGAGAATGATTCCGCCCTGTTTTAGGACTTCCAGCAGTTTTTCCATTATTCTGGTTTGTAGTTACTTTGGTTAAATATTTCCGTAGCGTTCATCTTTAAGAAATCTGACAATTTCGTTTCTGGTTTTTGGGCATAAAAAGCCTTACAGATTCTCCAGCCGATGAAACTACCCACACGAGGCGAAGATTTTTGGTCTATTTCCGTATAGAATTTAGAAAATGGCGCTACTGAAAGGAAACGCTCATAGAGTTTCGGGTCGTCACTAAACACCATATTATTTTCCACAAAATAGTTCCAAATATTAGCTTCATTAGCCTCTGCCCATTCCTCCTGAGTCTGGGAATAGTTCATTTTCAAATAATCTGGAGTATTCGGAAGAAAGGCATCTTGAAGCATTTTGATTTTTCCTTCTAAAATAATTTGGTCTATAAATTTATTTTCTTGAGGATTAGAAATCAAGAAAGTTTCAGCCACAATTTCTGTAATTCTCGGCACCAAATTCTCTGGATTCATGATTTTTTTATGATATTCATCCAATCCTTGGTAGTTTTTGCTTTTCTCTCCCATAAATGCGGAAATATCCACAAAAAGCATCCCTTCATCCGTTCTGAAAAAGATAGGATCTATCACACTTTCTCTATCCAAAAATGAAGAATAAAGATAAACTTTAGGCGTCTTGAACGCAGGAAAATAATGTTTCACCCTTGAAAACATTTCTGACAATTCATTTTTCAGTTTTGTTTTATCAATTCCTTTCACAGCTTCCTGATACACACGGATTTCCGCTGTATCTTTTCTTCTGATTTCGTATTCTGCATCAGGAATAGAACCCTGAAACATCGGGTATTTTTCTTTAAACTCCTTTAAAGAAACTTTTGGGTCAAAAAACTCACCAGAAATGTCAAAAATTTCTACTTTTTCTGTGTTTTTCACTTCTATTTTCCATTGTTCTTCTTGGTTTTTGTTACAAGAAAAAACGACCAAACACAATGACAAAAATAATATCCAAGGAATATTTCTTGATTTTTTCATTTTATTTAAAATTTATTTATCTTTAACTCCAATTTTTTAATTCGCAAAAATAGAAAATTTTTAGATATAAAATGCAGACACCAAAAGTAACAGAACACATTATAAATTGGCTCAAAAATTATGCAGAAACCGCCAAAATGAACGGCTTTGTTATCGGAATTTCTGGCGGGATAGACTCAGCGGTGGTTTCTACCCTTGCCGCTAAAACAGGGCTGAAAACCCTAGTCATAGAACTTCCCATACGCCAAAAGAAAGACCAAGTGCAGCGGGCGCAGGAGCAGATTTCCTTTCTGAAAAACAACTTCGGAAATGTGGAAAGTTTGGAAATAGATTTGACAGAAACTTTTGATGTTTTTGAAAAAAATGTTATCAGCAAAAGCTCCACTACGCAGAATAGAGACCTTTCCCTTGCCAATTCCCGCTCTCGGCTCAGAATGCTTACACTGTACTATTTTGGGCAGATTCATAATCTTTTGGTCACAGGAACAGGCAATAAAATAGAAGATTTTGGCATCGGTTTTTTCACAAAATACGGAGATGGCGGTGTGGATATTTCACCGATTGGAGATTTAACCAAAACTCAAGTCTATGAACTAGCCAAAGAACTGAACATCCCTGAAAGTATCCAAAAAGCAGCTCCTACTGATGGACTATGGGATACGGAACGAACTGATGAACAGCAGATAGGCGCCACCTACCCAGAGCTGGAATGGGCTATGAGCGTCCACCAAGACCATTCCGCAGAGGATTTCTCTGGCAGAGAAAAAGAAGTTTTTATGATATATGACCGACTAAATAGGGCTACCCAGCACAAAATAAACCCTATCCCAGTCTGTAAAATCCCAAAAGAATTGTTTTAAAATATGAGTAAGTTTATTTTTAAAAGTATTGAATTAAGTCAGTGGATAAAGCCACATCTGACCACTTATTGCTTAGCGGCAGATGATGATGAGCTTGAGACTTTACAGGATGACTATGACAGGTTTAAAAATATTAAATTTCTGACATGGGATAAAACGCCTTCTTCAGAAGAGTTGTCAAAAATTCAAGCATTGATTATTGAGGAGCCAGAATCTGGTGAGTATGATATATCCGACTTGCCAGATTGGATAAATACGCTTGGTAATTTGAAAGTTTTGGCTTTTCCATATGTTTGTTTTTCTAAATTAGAAAATACCATAAAAAATTCTGCGCTTACATTAGAAACATTATATTTTTTCATTCCAAGAGAATGGGATGATGAAAAATTTGAAATACCAGCGAGTCTGGAAATGCCTAATCTTTCAGCATTTATATCAAGATGCGAAATCAATGGTTTATTCGGGCTTAAGGCAAATAATTTCCCTAATATCAGTTACTTAGAGTGCAATATCTCAAAGTATAAAAATATTAAGCAACTTGATGAAATTAAAAATTTTAATAAACTAATTCATGCCAGCTTTCATCATGGTAAATCATTGAATATATTAGAAAATATAAGCTCTGATTTATTGGAATCAATTAGTCTTGTTGGATTTTCAGGGCAGAATTTTTCAATTTCGAAATTAAAAGAATTTAAAAATTTGAGATACATTGCTTTGAATGGAATCAAAAAGGCTGACATAGATTGTGAGTTATTTACTCATTTGCCCTCTTTAAGCTATTTAGACTTAGTTTCCTGTTTTAACCTTAAAAATGTGAATGAACTGGCTAATATTAAAA
>CAUSFO010000077.1:0-6695 GCA_963530895.1 uncultured Flavobacteriaceae bacterium
TTTTTAAAAATTCTATTTTTTTATTTATAAATATATGAATTTATTCGCTTTACAAAAAACAAACATACATATAGATTATAAAATAAATCCTTTAAAAGATATTCATTCAAAATATTTTTATTTAATCAAAAAATTAAACAATTTATCGTGAAATTATTTTTTTATTATAAAATTTATTGTTACTTTTGCTCACCCTTTTAAAAAAGCCTGTTAGGCATTGCTAAAAGTAATAATTTTTTCATCATTTGTGTTTTTGCCCTCATATGTAAATATGAGGGTTTTTATTTACTGTGGTTCATCCTTTCGTAACGAACCAATAAATCCACAAAATAGCTATAAGTAACGGCTCCTTCCTGCTGGTTTGTCTTTAAAAACAGGTCATTTGTAAACGCAAAAAATGTGTTCATCGGGCCTTGATACTCCTCCACAAAATCTTTCTCCGCCTGATAATCCCTCTTCATCTCCTCACTATACTGCTCTATCACCATTTTTACAAAATCTTCATCTTCTGCAACCAAAGCTCTGAGCAGACTTTTTAGAGCGAAATATTCCGTGCTGTATCTCAACTCTGGATTTTCGGAACCAATTCCCACCAAATACCCCACAAAATTAGCCTCTTGCTCACGAGCAAACCCCAGCTGATGGGCGGATTCATGGGACAAAGTAAATGGAAGATAGGTGTGTGGAAGATGAGAATTATACTGCGCCTCTGTGCTGAACGGATTGTAATACCCCAAAACTCCCGTATAGTTCATAAATCCAGAATATAGACTTGGTTTAAAATTATCAATCCCCGTAGAAATTTTATTCCCTAAAAAAGCTGGGATTTTTTTCTGCTGAGAGAGGATTTCGTGCTTTATTTTTTCTAAATCCTGAATCTGAAAAACGCCTTTTTCGTCCTCTTTTACAAGCGTTCTAGTATGCTTCGTCTGATGTAAGTATTTCAGCGCGAGGGTTTTTATTTCTGTAATTTGTGGCTCTTTTTCATCCAAAGCCAAAACAATCGGTCGCTGAAAATAAGTCATCCCCCAAACCAACTGATAAACGAAATAAAAAGCATTAAGCCCCTTCAAAAGCCGTAATGAATATACTTTTCTCGTTTTAGAATTAAATAATTTGAAAATACTAAAAACCAAAAGCAGCCCCAAAACAAAATAAAAAACATCTCCTATCGAAAAAGGAATTTTAGAAAAAAAGGACTGAAAAAGATATTTTTTTTGCTCAAAAAGAAAATCAACGAAATAGACCGCTCCACTCCACCGAGAAAACAGATAAAAGAAAAGAATCTGAATAACAAACAAACCTACCCAAAATCTTCTCTTTGACAACATTTTTATTTTATTTTTAATAATTAAACAGCGCCTTGTTTTTTCAAAATCTTAGGCGTTATAAATCCATAAAATGCCAAATATGCAAAACAAAACAACGGAATAATATACGAAAAATGAGTGTACGAAAGCCCAAAAATTCCATTTGGGTTTTTCAAATCAAAATCACAAATCGCACCCTGCATCAGCGGAATAATACCACCGCCCAAAATCATCATTATCAAGAAAGAAGATGCCTTCCCTGTGTTTTTGCCAAGTCCTGTAATCGCCAAGTCAAAAATAGCCGGCCACATGATAGAACAGAACAAACCTCCTGAAATAAAGAAATATCTCGCCGTTTCTTTGTCTGGATACACCAAACCCAAAAACATCATCAGAACTCCAGCCAAACCAAAAATCATAAGGGTTTTCCCTGCGTTTTTGCCACCTAAAAAGCTCATTAACACGAAAATAACAATCCAAACAGGATAAATATAAAACAAAGAAACATCTTTACCACTGAGAATATTAGCTCCTATGATAATTCCAAAGGCAACGAACGGCACGATGAATTTTAGAACCATATTGGTAGATTTAGAGAAATCAAATACATTAACTCCGCCATTCCAACGGCCAATCATCAAACTTCCCCAATAAAGCGAAATAAACGGCGCTAAATTCTCCTCTAAAAGCCCCCCAAATTCCGATGTCTGGAGCAAAGCAGGAAGATTACTCACGATAGAAACCTCTACTCCTACATAGATGAAAATCGCCAGCATTCCCATCATCAGCTGTGGGTATTTCAATATATTAAATCCTTCCTCTGTGCTTTCCTCTTGGGTTTCTTCCTCTTTTGATGGGTCTTCTATTTTAGAAAACATCAAAAACGCCGCAACTAAAAGAAACGCCAATCCTAAAATAACGAAAGGAATTTTAACATCATTCAGATTAAGACTCGATGAAGAATTTCCATTCCCAAAAATCGCAATTCCAAGGATAATCGGCCCTATCGTAGTTCCCAGCGAATTGATTCCACCAGCCATCGTCAGACGGTGCGTCCCTGTTTCTGGATTCCCCATTTTTATAGCAAGTGGATTGGCTACTATCTGCTGGACAGAAAAACCTAAACCAACCACAAACAAGGCTGTCAGAAAAATCCAATAATTATTCATAGAAGCTGCTGGCACAAAGAAAAATGCGCCCATAGCTGAAATAGAAAGCCCAAAAGCAAGAGTTTTTTTGTATCCAAATTTTTGGAGGACATCCCCTCTCATTGAAATGATAAAAAACACCAGCGAGCCAACGAAATACGCTGCATAGAAAGCATTATTTACCAACTGAGATTCCAGCTGCGAAAGCGTAAAACTGTTTTTAAATACAGGGATCAGAATATCATTACTCGCCGCCACAAATCCCCAAAAGAAAAATACACTTATCAGTGGAATAAACTGTGACCACTTGGTTTGTTGCTCCTGCTGTTTCATATCAAAATTTAATTTTTTTCTATTGTTTTCAATATCATATCATAAGCCTTCTGTTTCAGGGTTCCCATATCCGTATCAGGCTCTAATATATCATTAAAATAAACCTTCATCTTGCCAGGGTATCCCTTACTATTATCAAAAGGAAACATTTCTTTTAATCCTACAAAGGTGTAAACCACTATCTCTATCTGATGCTGCACCGCCATAGAAAAAGCCCCGTTTTTAAAATCATCCAACACGATAGAAGTATCATCAGGAACACCTCCCTCTGGGAAAATCACTATACTTTTCCCTTCCTTTATACGCTCTGCACACTTGGTGTAGACATCCGCTCTGCTTTTTGGGTCACTCCTGTCCACGCTTACAAATACCCTTTTGTAGATAGAGCCAAAGATAGGAATTTTTTCCAATTCTTTCTTCCCTACAAAACAAATAGGATGCTCTGGATGCAGAATACACGGAAGCATCACATCTATCATAGAGGTATGATTGGCTATGATTATGTATTGTTTATTAGGGTCTATATTTTTTTCGGTTTCTTTTATAAAATCATACCGAAAACCCATTCCGTAGAACATCCCAAGACACCACATTCTTATCAGTTTGTAGCATTGTTTGGTATATCTGTCGTTTAATGCTAAAAAATAAACAAAAAAACCTAAAAACAGCGTCAAAACTATTCCTAAAAGCACAAACCAGCCCCGCCAGATATAAACAAGTATCTTTTTCAATATCAATAATTTATCTGTTAATATTATTTTAAACTAAAACAAAAAAAATATTTATTTTGGTTTAAAATCATTCATTTCGTTTTACGAAGGCAAATTTAAACTTTTAATTCATTTGAGTGAAAAAAGATTCGCCATGGATTTTGATTAAAATTAAAAAATTATTCCTTATTTTCGTTCCCAAAAAATTATACAAAAATATGATTGCAATCGTAGATGGCGGAGCCACCAAATGTGATTGGGTTCTTTTACAAGAAAACGGCAAAGAAGAACTGCTGAAAACACAGACCATTGGGCTAAATCCTAATATCATAGCACATGATAAAATAGCCAGCGAAATAGAAAAAAATCCAGACCTTATAAAAATCAAAAACGACCTTAAAAACATCTATTTCTATGGTGCAGGCTGTGGTTTTGACGAAAATAAAGAAATCGTAAAAAGCGAAATCCAAAAAGTCTTCCCAAATGCAGAAATCTCTGTACAAGAAGACCTTACAGCCGCTGCTTATGCCGCTTATCAGGGAACTCCTGCCATTGTATGTATTTTAGGAACAGGGTCTAATTCCTGCCTCTTTGACGGCGAAACACTACACAGAGAACTCCCTTCATTAGGGCATATGTTGGGAGACGAAGGAAGTGGGAGCGCCATCGGGAAAGCTGTCGTGAGGGATTTTTTCATGAAAAAATTACCAAAAGATTTGGCTGATGAATTTGAGCAGACCTACCAACTATCTGCAGCTCAGCTGATTCAGAAAATCTACCACTCTCCTATGGCTAACTCTTATCTAGCCTCTTTCAATAAATTTGTAGCCGAGAGGAAAAACCATCCTTACCTACAAAATCTAGTATTCCAAGAAATGAAAAGGTTCTTTGAATACCACATTCTCCCTTATAAAAACTGTTTCTCTTGTGAAATCAATTTTGTGGGTTCCATATCCTATATTTACCAAGATATTCTAAAATCTGTGGCTTCTTACTACCGCCTAAATGTAGGAACTATCGTACAAAAACCCATTGAAAATTTAGTAAAATACCACCAAAAATATATTTTGAAATAAGAAGAATTCTGATAAATAAAAAAACACATTCCAAAAGGAATGTGTTTTTTTGTGGGTGGCTGACCGGGATCGAACCGGCGACCTTCAGGACCACAATCTGACGCTCTAACCAACTGAGCTACAGCCACCATTATAAAGCGGTGCAAAGATAGTAATTTTTTCTTTACTACCAAATAATTCCATCAAAATTTTTAAACGCCAGCAATCGTTCACTCACAAAACCCTCTGCATAGTCCACTCCGCTCAATCTTCCCAAGTCCTGAGCCCTGTATGTGATACTTTCCATAAAGTCTTTGGTTGCTGTGTGTGTTATTGGATCTTTGGAATTTGCATCAAACAGCTGTGTCTTGTAGACTTTACAAACTTCCATTTTCTTCTCCATAAAATCAGAAATATCCACCACAAAATCAGGTGTAATGTGTTTCCATTGGATATAATGAAAAACATGCTTTGGTCTCCACGCTTCTTGTTTTTCGCCGTTATATTCTGTTTCTAATTTTCTAAGTCCAGCGAGAAAACACGCATCAGAAATGAGTTTAGAGCCTTTGGCATGGTCTGGATGGCGGTCTTCCCAAGCGTTACAAAAAACAATCTCTGGGCGGTATTTTCTAATCATTTGCACTATTCGCAACTGATATTCCTCGGAATTAACCAAAAAACCATCTTTCATTTTCAGATTTTCTCTGGCTTTCAGACCTAGTAATTTCGCTGCATTGGCAGCCTCCTCGTACCTTGTTTCTATGGTTCCACGGGTTCCCATTTCTCCCTGTGTAAGGTCTATGATTCCTATGCTTTTTCCTTCGGAAGCCAATTTCAAAAGGGTTCCGCCACATGCGAACTCTACATCATCAGGATGAGCACCTATTGCTAAAATATCTAATTTCATTTATTTTAATTGTTAGTTATATTTATAGTTCTTGGATAAAGATTATACGGCTGAAGCCCCTCTTTATCTACTATTTTCTGACCAATATGAGTGCATGAATATCTTATTAGCCCATTCGCCAGACCAAAAGTCCCTTCGTCTGTCAGGAAATACAGAAGTTTGGTCAATGGATATTTCTGAGTTTTTAAGTTTTCTTTATTCGGCAGAAGAAGAGAATCACCTTCTTTTATTGGAAGAATTTTAATATTTTCTCTCAATTTAGTGGCTCTCTCTCCATATGGGCGGCTAATCGTGTTATAGCTGATTACACCGATATGATTAGAAAATTTTTCCAAACTTTCTATAATGTTCTCATTCCCTTCTAATCGGGAATATTTCACATCTTTGATATCTAAATTTAATTTTTGAAGTACGGCATTCAGATTACTTGTATTCGCGCCATCAAAAATCAATTTTTTATCTCCAGATTTCAGCATTTCTTTTATTTCTTCCAAAGAAACATGCTGTTTTTCTGAGTTTTTATTCACCACAAAACACACCGCATCCGCCGCAAAATAAGAAGGCTGCCATGGAAGTTTTGTCTTCACATCCCAGTATTTTCGTTCTTGTTCTGTAAGTTCACGAGACATAATAATCATATCCACTTTATGATTGAGCAAATCCTCCAATGCTTGGTCTTCTTTACTGACTTTTAAGTTTATTTTTGTGTTGGGATAGACCTTCATATATCGTTGTGACAATGCTTCTGCTATATTAGTAAAAGAATCATCATACTGCAGAGTGATTTCGCCTCTAGTATGGAGCGGAGTGGCATCCTCTTTTTTTTGCTCCTCACTTTTACATGAAAAAACCAAAAATGCTAACAAAATATATAAAACTAATTTATTCCTCATCTCTTCTTTCTTTTCTTAAACGAATAAACGCTCTAACTAACCTAAACACACCATAAATACAAAGTAAAACACCAAATATATTTGCTACTATTGGATCTAATTTTACCCCAAATGATCTTGTAATAATCACAAAAACACCAACAATGATATACAAAATCCCTACAACGAATGTTAATATATTATAAAACATAGTGACAAATATAATAAAAAAAGAGAAGTAAAATTACTCCTCTTTTTTATTATTAAGTTAAAAAATTATTCAAACTTCATCTTCAATGGAAGACTGTAATAAGATCTTACATTAACTCCTCCTTTTTTAGCTGGTTTCCATCCTTTTAT
>CAUSFO010000078.1:0-6482 GCA_963530895.1 uncultured Flavobacteriaceae bacterium
ATAACTTTCTACGATTTTATTGATTCTCTGGGTTTCAAAAGGCGAGTTGGTCAGTTTTGGTGCTTGTTTTTCAGTGAAATATATTGTGTAATAGTACATTATCTGATTTTTTTTCAGTAATGCAACAAGCCCGACAGCCAATAAAAAAAACAGCCCAAGGGAAATAAATAAGTATGAGCGGTTTTTATTTTTTTTAATCTTAGATTTAGATTTTTTTCTCTTTCGTTTTGCCATTTTGCAAATTTAAAAAAAATCCTTGCCTTTCTATGAAATTTAGTTATATTTGTGGACATTTTGAAAGAATAAATGCAAAATTATTTAGATTTATTACGATATATAAAAGAAAACGGAACAGATAAAACGGATAGAACAGGGACAGGAACGCGGAGTGTATTTGGGTATCAGCTGAGATATGATTTGAGCAAAGGATTTCCGCTGGTAACGACTAAGAAAGTTCATCTTAAATCCATTATCTACGAACTTCTTTGGTTTTTAAAAGGAGATACGAATGTGAAGTATCTTCAGGAAAATGGTGTTACGATTTGGGATGAATGGGCAGATGCTGAGGGAAATCTTGGGCCTGTGTATGGCGCTCAGTGGAGAAGCTGGCACGGAGCGGATGGGAAAGTGATAGATCAAATCAGCGAAGTGATAGACCAAATCAAGAAAAATTCTGACAGCCGCAGGCTCATCGTATCTGCATGGAATGTAGCAGAGCTGCCAAAAATGGCACTGGCTCCTTGTCATGCGATGTTTCAGTTTTATGTAGCAGATGGGAAACTGTCTTTGCAGCTCTATCAGAGGAGCGCAGATGTGTTTCTGGGAGTGCCGTTTAACATCGCTAGTTATGCTCTTCTGCTGCTGATGGTAGCCCAAGTTTGTGATTTGGAAGTTGGTGAGTATGTGCATACTTTTGGTGATGTGCATATTTATAATAATCATTTTGAGCAGGTGGAAAAACAGCTTTCCCGAGAGCCAAAATCTTTACCAACGATGAAACTCAATCCAGAAATCAAAAATATTTTTGATTTTGATTTTAATGATTTTACACTAGAAAACTATGACCCACACCCAGGGATAAAAGCTCCTGTGGCGATTTAAAATAGAACATTTAAACTAAAAATAACACATAAATAATGAACAAAATACTAATATCAGCCTTGCTACTGACTGCTGGATATGCTTTTGGACAAATGGAAATAGGCTGGGATAGCAGTAATCTAAAGAAAAAAGTAAAATCTATCAAAGAGACGATGTACTATCTTCCAACTGAGGATATGGGAGGTGTAAAGCAAGAAATATCCAATCTCGAAAGGAAAAGAATAACTTATACTTTAGAAGGTGAAAACGAGATGATAATATATCATGATGAGAACGACAAGATAATAGAAAAGAGACCATTACCCCAAAATAAAATCCTTAGAGGGAGAATTTTGTATGAAGAACCAAGAGGATTTATTGATAATTACGATGATAAAGGGAATATTGTTGAGACTATTTACCTTAGTCAAAATCCTGATATAGTGGCTAAATCATATTACAAATACGATGACAAGGGCAATATCATAGAGCAAATCCTTGATGATATTGTAGAAGAGCCTTTGTACAGGAGATTTGTCTTTAAGTACGATAGCAAAGGAAACAGAATCAAGGATATAGTCTATAATAAGGAAGGGAAAAAAATAGACCAAATCCGATATAAGTACAACAAATACAACGATATTGTGAAGAAAAAATATTACAAAACATCTTTCCAATATCGATACAAATATGACGAAAAGAATAATTGGATAGAGAGAATCTCTCTAAAACAAAATAAACCATTTATCATAACTAAAAGAGTAATAGAATATTACGACTAATCTAATGATTATTAATTAAATAAAAAAGAATTAAAATTTATTAACAATGAAAAAGATTTTATTCTCAGCGATGATGCTTGGAGCAATTTTAGGAAGTAATTTTGCTCTTGCGCAAACCGAAACTTCTGGTAGAAATGCTCCGTATAGAGCTACTCACAACAAGACTACAGAACTGAAACACACCAAATTAAAGGTGAAATTTGACTTTGAAAAAGAGCAAATGCATGGTGAGGAGTGGCTTACTGCATCACCTCATTTTTATGCATCAGATTCTTTGGTGCTTAATGCAAAAGCGATGGTTATCCATGAAGTGGCTCTAAATCAAGGAACTAAAAAACCTCTTAAATATACTTATTCAGATGATTTACTGAGAATTAATCTTGACAAAGTGTACAAAAAAGGTGAGAATTATACAATCTATATCAAATATACAGCTCGTCCTAATGAGTATAAGGGTAAGGGAAGTGCAGCGATAAACTCTGCGAAAGGGCTTTATTTCATCAATGCTCAAGGAAAAGACCCAGACAAACCAACGCAGATATGGACACAAGGTGAAACAGAGTCTAACTCCGTGTGGTTTCCTACGATAGACAAACCAAACCAAAAGACTACGCAGGAATTATTTATGACGGTTCCAGATAAATATGTTACTCTTTCTAATGGAATCTTAAAATCATCTTTCAGCGAAAGTGGAGGGCTTAGAACAGACCATTGGGTAATGGATAAGAAGCATGCTCCATATTTATTCTTTATGGGAGTTGGAGAGTATGCGATAGTAAAGGATAAATGGAAAAACATCGCAGTAGATTATTATGTAGAAAAGGAATATGAGCCTTATGCAAAACAAATATTTGGGATGACTCCAGAGATGCTGGATTTCTTCTCTAAAAAACTAAAATACGAATATCCTTGGCAAAAATACGCACAGTTGGTAGGAAGAGACTATGTAAGTGGTGCGATGGAAAATACAACTGCCGTAATCCACGGAGAATATGCGAACTTAAAGGAAGGTGACCTTGTGGATGAGAACACTTGGGAACCTGTGATTGCTCATGAGCTGTTCCACCACTGGTTTGGAGATTTGGTAACGGCAGAAAGCTGGTCTAACCTTACTGTAAATGAGTCTTTTGCGAATTATTCTGAATACCTTTGGAATGAATACAAATACGGAAAAGATGCAGCAGATTATCATTTAATGAACGATATTTCGGCATATATTCATAATCCGCTGAATTATAACAAACATTTGGTGAGATTTGATTATAAAAGCCGTGAGGATATGTTTGACAGCGTGTCTTATAACAAAGGAGGTGGAATTCTTCACATGTTGAGAAATTATCTTGGTGATGAAGCATTCTTTGAAGGGCTTTCTGATTATTTGAAAACCAATGAATACGGAACAGGAGAGGCGCACCAGCTGAGACTATCTTTAGAAAAAGTTTCTGGAAAAGACCTTAACTGGTTCTTTAATCAGTGGTATTTTAACAGCGGAAACCCTAAATTAGATGTAAAATATTCTTACGAACCAGTGAAAAAACAAACTGTGGTAACGATTAACCAGACTCAAGACCAATATTTTGAGTTCCCGCTTACCATAGATATCCACGAAAATGGAAAAGTAAGAAGAGAAAAAGTGTGGGTAGATGCTAAAGCGAAGAATGATTTTACATTCAGCACAGCTAAAAATCCAGACCTTATCAATGTAGATGCAGACGGGCTTCTATTGGGAGAAATCAATGATACTAAAACTCCTGAACAATACGCTCTGCAATATGCTAAAACTAAGGAGTTTAAGAGCAAATATCTAGCACTGAAGAATGCCGCTGAAAATGCAAAGAAAAATAATAACATCACTTCTGTGAAAACATTGGTATCTGCATTGAAAGATCCGTTTTTCAGATTGAGAATTCAGGCGCTTGGAGGATTAGATTTATCTAAACCAGAACAAGCAAAACTGGCTCTTTCAGAAGTAGAAAAATTAGCTCAGAAAGACCCTAAAACACTAGTTCAGGCGGCAGCAATCAAAGCATTGGCTACGACTAAGAACAAGAAATACCTGCCAATCTACGAAAAGGGAATCAGCTCAGTGTCAAACGCAGTGAAAGCAGCCTCTCTATCAGCGATTTCTGTGACAGACTCAGAGAGAGTGAAAGCCCTTGCGGATAAGGTGGATTTATCCAAAGCATCAGAAGAAACCATTACACAGCTGTTGCCTACAATCGTGGATAACAAAATCGTGTCGCAGATGCCTTACATAGGGAGAGTGGTGGCATTTTATCCATTCCTGAAATTTCAAGATGAAAAAGCAGGAGCTACGGCTGAAAAAGGATTCAACTGGATAATGGAATCTGATAACACAAAGGCTACGGCTGGAGTTGCAAAGATTTTGAAACAAGTAAAATCTGAAATTCCAGATAACCCAAATGTGAAAATGATGATAGTGCAGATGCTTGAGAATGGACTTGCTAAGAAAACAGAATTACTAAGGGCAAATCCAAAAAGCGAGAGCATCAACCAGCAAATAAAGTTACTGACAGAAACACTAGAACTTTATAAATAAAAACCCAAAAAGCTTGACAAATTTTGTCAGGCTTTTTTTGTTTTTGTAGGTTTTGATGAGTAAAAAATGGAATATTCTTTCGCAGATTTACAGCAAAATAATGTATTTTTGTAGCATATAAGAATTTTATGAAAAGGACTTTGAAGGATTATCTATTTATTACACTTCGCGGTGTGGCTATGGGAGCTGCTGATGTGGTGCCTGGGGTTTCTGGGGGAACTATTGCTTTCATATCAGGGATTTACCAAGAGCTTATAGATTCTATCAATAAAATCAATTTTACGGCAGTAAAAATTTTAAGAAAAGAAGGGATAAAATCTGCATGGGAATACATCAATGGAAATTTTTTTGTGGCTTTATTTTTGGGGATAGGAATCAGTATTTTATCCCTAGCAAAAGGTATTAAATACCTTTTGGAAACACATCCGATAGCGGTTTGGTCTTTCTTCTTTGGGTTGATGATGGCGAGTATTCTTTTTCTGTGGAAAGATATCAAGAAATGGGATGCTCCAGCGGTTATTACGATTGTAATAGCTGCATTTACAGCGTATTACATCACGATTGTTCCTCCATTGGTGAATAATAACGGGCATATTTTCTTGTTTTTCGCAGGGGCTTTGGCTATTTGTGCGATGATTTTGCCAGGGATTTCAGGAGCGTTTATTTTAGTGCTTTTAGGGGCTTATCATACGGTGCTGAATGCGCTGGATACTTTTGATTTAAAGGTTTTGTCCATTGTAGGACTGGGAGCTGTGACAGGAATTTTGAGTTTTTCTAAGGCTTTGAAATGGCTTTTTGAACACAAAAAAAATACCACAATGGCAGGGCTTACAGGCTTTATCATTGGTTCTCTGAATAAAGTATGGCCATGGAAAGAGGTTTTGGATAAGGAAATAGATGCTCATGGGAAGGAAATTATTTTGCTGGAAAAGAGCGTTTTGCCTTCGGATTTTGCTGGAGAACCTCAGGTTTTATTGGCTGTGGGGCTGGCTTTTGCGGGGTTTATTTTGATTTATGGAATTGAAAAATGGGCATCAAAAATGCAAAATGATTAACCAGTAAGAAAAGATATGTTAAAGCGTTTTTATATCAATCATAGATTTTTTCATATTCTAGCAGGGGTAGGGCTGTGCTATTTTTTGGCGTTTTTCTTTCCAGAACTTACATGGTTTGCTCATGGATTTTTGTGTCTTTTGATGGTGCTTTTCATCGTAGATTCGATGCTTTTGTTTAACCAAAAAGATGCAATCTATTCTCAAAGAATTTTGCCTGAAAAATTATCTAATGGCGATGAAAACTCTGTGAAGATAGACATTAAGAATAATTATCCATTTCGGGTGGATTTGAAAATTATAGATGAAATTCCATTCCAGTTCCAAAAAAGGGATTTTTTGATAAAAAAGACCATTTTGCCACAGGGAAGTTCATTTTTTGAATATATTTTAATCCCGAAAGAAAGGGGAGAGTATGTCTTTGGAGGGCTGAATATTTTTGCTAAAAGTCCTATTGGTCTTGTTTCTAGAAAATTTGTTTTTCAGAAAGAAGCCTCTTTGCCGAGTTATCCTTCTTTTGTTCATCTTCGTAAGTATGAGCTGATGGCTCTTCAGAACGAGTTTTTGCTTGGCGGGATTAAAAAAATCAGAAAACTGGGACATACGATGGAATTTGAGCAGATACGGGATTATGTGCAGGGAGACGATATAAGGAGTATCAATTGGAAGGCTACTTCTAAGGCTAACAAGCTGATGGTCAATCAGTACCAAGATGAGAGATCCCAAAGAATCTATATGCTGATAGATAAAGGAAGGACGATGCAGATGCCTTTCCAGGGGCTGAGTCTCTTGGATTATTCCATAAATGCAGTGATGGCGCTTTCGCATATCATTTTGAAGAAGAGCGACCGAGCTGGGATGATGACTTTTTCACAAAAGACAGAGAATAAAGTTCAGGCGGAGCAAAAATCTGGTCAGCTGAAAAAAATATCAGAGGCGCTTTATAACATCAAAACCAATTTTTATGAAAGTGATTTCAGCCGACTTTATCAAGATGTAAAAACCACC
>CAUSFO010000079.1:0-6268 GCA_963530895.1 uncultured Flavobacteriaceae bacterium
AAAATGAGGCTGATTTTGGTATTTAAATCTGATTTTCTGATGAGAATTATCCAAGATTTTATAAATCGCCAAATCCGTTCTTTTGCCTCCATTATTCCCGAAATCTCCTATATAAAGGCTTTGCCCGTCGTTGGTCATGGCTTCCCAGTCTCTGTTTGGGAAATCAACTTTGATGGTAGAAATTATCTGCCCATTTTCAGGGTTTATTTCATAAATTTCATTGGGATTTCCGCCGTCATTAAAGCTGTACAACTTCCCATTCATCAGTGTTAATCCTGATGTTTCCCTCAAAGTATCATTTAAGTCAGCGATTTTATAATTTTTCAAAGGCAGCCTTTTGGTCTTTTGAGCCAAAGAAAAAGTGAAAAATCCACAAAGAAAAACGATTAAAAAACTCTTTTTCATCTTCTATTTTTTAGTTTGGGTAAATAGTTTATTGTAACCTGTGGCAGCCTCCCAAGTCTTGATATTAGCAAATCTGACAGCATATTCCGCTCGGTCTGCGATGGACACAGATGAGTCAGGAAGATGAAGCAAAACATCATAATCCCCCGCAGGAAGATGGCTTGGGATGTTTACGGAAATTTCTAACCGATGATTTCCTGTAAACCAAAACTGAGGATTGGACTGAATCTGATGAGAAAAATATATTCTGCCATCGGAAACAGAGCGGAATTTAATGTACGCAGACCTTGGATTATACGGCGATGCAAAGCCTTTGTTCTCGAAATTCAGTATCAATTTATAGTTTTTTCCTGACTCCATTTTTTCGGTATATTGGACTTCTTTCATCACGAAACGATATCCCAGCCTCTTTTGGATTTCCTCAAAACAATGCGTGTTTTTCCAATCTGCAATCATGTCCTGATGATAGCTTAGATTGAGATAAGACCAATGGTATTTTTCCATGGTTTGCAGAGCTGCATTACACTGAGAATAGCTGGTCGGCGGCGTGCAGGTCTCCCCTCCTACAACGGTGTATTTAGAGTCTAACTGCATGTATTTTTTATCTTGCTCACTAGTGTAAGTTCCCCTGTCTTTTTCATCCGCTAAAAAGCAGTCGTTGTGATGCCCCAAACGAGCCTTGTTACTTCTATTAAAAGCCTCTGACTGAGTCAATGGAGAGTTTAAAGAAATATTAAGAAGATTGGTCTTAATCAATGGAGTTCGTACCGCTATCATTCTTTCTTTTGGGAAAGCGTCCAGCATGGCATTGATGATGGTTCTTCGTTTAGCATAGTCAGCCTGTCCTTTGTTTCCGTAATGTGTAGAATAATACCATTCTCCATATGCACCGATGAAACCTGCTTCTATAAGGGCGATGACATCTTTATTTTTCTCTAAAATCGGTTTTAGCTGAGAAATATGCTTTAAAACAATGGATGGATCGGCATCATAAACAGCCGCAGAAGTGCTGTTGGAATATGTAAAACGAACCACTGCTTTTATCCCATTAGCCCTCAGTTTATCAAAATTTCTCTGCATCATTCCCAGCATATCCGAATTTATAGGACTAGAAATAAACTCCTTCAATTTAAAATCAAAAAAAACTAATGTGTGTTTGCCGCTTTTCAGTGTGTTGATTTCATAATCAGATATTACCGAACTCCTGCTGTGATAGCCGTTTCTTGTACAAAATCCTTGCTCTGGGTTAGAAATTATAGAGTAATCTTCTCCATAGATTACTTTTGCCATTTTCGTAGGATTTTCAGGTGTATTATCTTGATAATCACCATATTCTATCGTTTCTTTTGCCCGAGAACAAGATATCATAGCTGCTATGGACAGCCCTATAAACAATATTTTTTTCATGGTTATATAGATTTGATTGTATATTTTTTTTCATTAAAAGCACCATTCCAGCACTTTATACCAAATTCCCAAAGTGAAAAAACCGACAATAATGCTGATTCCGATAATCATATTGGTGAGTTTGGTATTGAGTTTAAATTGCTCGGCGATGACACTGGACATTACCAAAGTAGGCATCGCAGATTCAAAAACTGTGATTTTTACCAAACTTTCTTTCAGCCCTAAAACAAGTCCCAGAACCAAAATCAAAGCAGGACCAATCAATAATTTATAAACCATCGACATGGAAATTTGGCTCATCAGTTTTTTCCAGCCGTTAAATTTTAACTGCAAACCTATCGAGAACAAAGCCAAAGGCGCCACCGTTCCAGACAGCTTATTAAAAAGCGGTTCGACAGGAGAAAGGTCTATAAAAGATGATAAAACTAATGCTGTAACACATCCGATAAATGGCGGAAATGTAAAAAGCCTTTTAAGTAAGAATTTAGCGCTTATGGTGTTATTGTTTCCACCTTGCAGAGCAGTGATGATGCCCAGTGTAGAAAGCGTAAGAAACATGGCTTGGTCGCAGATAATCGCAATGCTCAAATATGCCTCTCCATAGAAAGCAGAAACCAGCGGAAAACCAATGAACGAGGTGTTACTGTATCCACTTGCCAGCTGCAGGGTGCTTGTAGAACGGTTGGAATAGTTTTTTAGTTTTGAATAATATTGTATAAATAAATACGCTCCCAATGCCAAAATAGCCATACTAGCCGCAGGATAGAGCATTTCCAGCGACCACTCTATTTTTGGAATATATTTAAACGATATAGAGGGCAGCGCGATGTAAAGTATCCAAGTGTTGATTCCTTTGTGAGCTTCTGGGTGAATGGATTTAGTTGCCTTAAAGACCATTCCCGCCACAATGCACAATATGATTAAAATAAAATTATCCATTTTATTCTCTATTTGTAGGGCTTTTTTCTACGCTTCGGCTATTTTATTGGCAAGTTGTCCGCAGGCGGCATCGATGTCTCCTCCTCTGCTTCGACGAATCATCGTAGTGATTCCGTTCTTCTCTAATTGACGGACATAATTTTCTGTGGCTTCAGGGTTGCTTCGGTCGTATTTTCCGTTGCCAATGGAATTATATTCTATCAAATTCACCTTTGTAGGTACTTTTTTACAGAATTTTATCAGGGCTTTTATATCTTCATCTTTATCGTTTATGCCTTTCCAAATACAATATTCTAGAGTAATGATAGAGCCTGTTTTAGAATACCAGTATTGTAGAGCTTCCATAATGTCTGTCAGCGGGAAATTAGAAGAAAAAGGCATAATTTCATTTCGTTTTTCTTCAATCGCTGAATGCAGCGAAAGCGCTAATTTTACCTTTAAATCTTCATCTGCCAGCATTTTTATCATCTTCGGAATTCCAGAAGTAGATACGGTAATTCTCCTTGGAGACATGCCCAAGCCATCGGGCTGAGTGATTTTTCTGATGGCTTCCACTACATTTTTGTAGTTCATCATAGGTTCGCCCATTCCCATGAATACTATGTTAGAGAGAGGTCTATCAAAATAAAGTCTGCTCTGCTTGTCTATCAAAGCCACTTGATCCACAATCTCCGCTACCTCTAAGTTTCTCATTCTTTTGAGTTTGGCAGTAGCGCAAAACTCACAGTTTAGAGAACATCCTACCTGCGAGGAAACACAGGCCGTTGTTCGTGTTTCTGTCGGGATTAGAACACTTTCTACCAAAAGCCCGTCATGGAGTTTTACACCATTTTTTATGGTTCCGTCTGAACTTCTTTGGAGTTTATCTACCGAGATGGGATTTATCGTATATTCCTCAGAAATCTTTTGGCGAAGCTCTTTGGAGAGATTAGTCATCTCCTCAATAGAATGAAGATTTTTAGACCAAAGCCAGTCATAGACCTGCATGGCACGAAATGGTTTTTCTCCCAAAGAAACAAAATATTCTTTAAGCTGGTCTAGACTAAGCGTTCTGATATCTTTCATTCTATTTGATTGTTTTTAAGATAAAAAAGCCTTTTAGAAGAGGCTTTTTTGAAATTATTATTTATGTTTTATGACTAATTCTTCCTTGGAAACTCTCACCTTTTTCATTGGTGCCAGCCAGTCGTTTTCGCGGTCAGCATAGCCGACATACATCAGCACCACGCTTTTCAGCCCGAGTTTCTCCAAGCCAAGAACTTTATCAAAATTCTCGTGGTCAAATCCCTCCACAGGCGTGGAATCTATTTTAAGCTCTGCTGCTTGTGCTAGTGCCATTCCTAGGGCAATATATGCCTGTCGGGCAGCATGTTCAAAGTTTCGGATAGGCTCACGCTGTGCAAAACGCTCCTTTATCATATCCGTGTATCTCTCATATCGCCCACGAGGAAGCCCTCGTTCATCGGTGATAAGGTTATACATATCATCGATTCTTTCAGGTGTATAATTGTCCCACGCAGCAAAAGCGATAATGTGCGAACATGCCATAATTCCTTTTGGATTTAAAGCACCTTCTACCAGTTTTTCTTTGGTTTCTTGGTCATCTATCACAATGATTCTGAAAGGCTGTAGCCCAGAAGAAGTAGGTGCAAGGCGGATAGCTTCTATAATTTTGTCTATGTCCTCTTGTGGGACTTTCTTTCCCTCTTGATAGGTTTTTGTGGCATAGCGCCATTTTAAATCATCTAAAAGCATTATTTAGTTTTTTTAGGGTTATTTTTTTCTTTAAAATTAAATGATAAGCATCGCATCACCATAAGAATAAAACTTGTATTCATTTTTAATGGCTTCTTCGTAAGCGTGCATCACGAAATCCTTTCCTGCAAAAGCAGCAATCATCATTAGCAAAGTAGATTTTGGTGTGTGGAAATTGGTAATCATAGCATTAGCCACGCCAAATTCATACGGCGGATAGATGAATTTATTAGTCCATCCATGGTATGCAGACACTCTTTTGTTAGAAGAAACAGAGGTTTCCAATGCTCTCATAGTCGTAGTTCCCACGCAGCAAATTCTTCTGTTTTCCTCCACGGCTTTATTGATGATTTCAGCATTTTTTTCATCTATAATGGCCTCTTCGCACTCCATTTTGTGTTTAGAAATATCCTCCACCTCTATCGGGTTAAATGTTCCTAAACCTACATGAAGTGTAACTTCTGCAAAGTTAATCCCTTTGATTTCCAGTCTCTTCATAAGATGTTTAGAAAAGTGAAGTCCAGCCGTAGGAGCTGCCACCGCACCTTCTACTTTGGCATAGATAGTCTGGTATCTTTCTGCGTCTTCTGGCTCTACTGCTCTTTTGATGTATTTAGGAAGTGGAGTTTCTCCCAGTTCTTTTAGTTTTTGACGGAATTCTTCGTAACTACCATCAAATAAGAATCTTAGCGTTCTTCCACGGGAAGTAGTATTGTCAATCACTTCTGCCACCAAAGATTCATCTTCGGTAAAGAAAAGCTTGTTTCCTATTCTTATTTTTCTTGCAGGATCTACCAAAACATCCCAAACACGGGTCTCGCGGTCAAGTTCTCTAAGTAAAAAAACTTCTATTCTTGCCCCAGTTTTTTCTTTGTTTCCGTATAGTCTTGCAGGGAAAACCTTAGTATTATTAAAGATAAATAAATCTCCATCATCGAAGTAATCAATCACATCCTTGAACAGTTTATGCTCTATGGTTTCTGTTTTTCTATTGAGAACCATTAGTTTTGCTTCGTCTCTGTGCTCTGATGGATGTTCAGCCAAAAGGTGCTCTGGCAAATGGAAATTAAAATTAGATGTTTTCATTTGAATAAAATTTACGGATTTTATATTTTTTAAAATTAAAATAAGTTGGCAAATATACAACCTTAAAATGCCTTTGTCAAGTTTTATTTTTATCAACGCCCCAAACAGCCCTTAAATTCAAGCTAAATCAAGAAATATATTCCAAAATCTTTTTCCAGTCTTCTAATTTTTTATCAAAAGAAATGGTGTGCAGAGGGCTCGTCGAAGGCAAAAGTATAATGGGCAAATGAAAATCAGATCCTAATAATTTAACGAGATTTTTATAAGATTTTTGGCCATTGCAGAAAACCGCTTTTATATTAGAATGTTTTTCTAGTAAATCAGGGATTTGGTTGGCTGTTTCGTTCTTGATTTTCACATCTTGGCTCCCTTCCCTTTCGCAGCTCTCTATCGTGTCCCAAAGTGCGATATGATATTTCTCTAAAAGTTCTAATCTATCCTGATAATCAGCAGAAAACTCCTCACCAAACATACAAAACAACAATTTCCAAAAATGATTCTGAGGATGAGCGTAGTATTCTTTTTTCTCCAAAGATTTAACCCCAGGGATAGAACCTAGAATCAGGATTTTAGATTTTTTTGATATTATTGGAGGGAAAGACTGAATTCTAAACTGCATTTTTATATAAATTATCAACAAAATTAAGTTTTTTAAGCCTAAAAATATTTATAATTT
>CAUSFO010000080.1:0-6243 GCA_963530895.1 uncultured Flavobacteriaceae bacterium
TTATTTTTTCTCTTTAATTTTTACTCCTTCTCTTATTACTTTATCATCAATAAACACCTAATTGTGCGTGTTTGGAACCAAGAGCTCCAGTCTTTCCTCGTTCTGGTCTTCCCATTGGTCTAAATCATTATAATTACTCGGCACCTCCTTGAAAATCTCGAAAGCCTTCTCCCATTGTAGGGTTTCATCTTCGCAGATAAAACCCGTTTTTTTTCCGCAACAATATGTAACAAGAACATATTTATAAGTCCTCCTGCTTCGCACTACTACAACATCCGTGTTGATGAATGTGCACTGGAAAGAAAGGTAGCCGAATTGCTCTTTCAGCTCTGCTCTATTCGTAGGGAACTCCGTTTTTATCATGGTTTAAAAAAATATATCGTCTTGCTCGTTACTTGTTTCCTCTGCGCTTTCCTCTGGAACTTGGATAAAAAAATGCTCCTCTGTTTTGCTGTCTGTCCATTTCATAATTCTTTGCCCTGCCTTATCCGTCAGCTGATCCTTTGGATTAAATATGTATCCTTTCAGTTCGCAGAACTGCTTTAGTTTATTCTTGAAAGAAGTCGCCGAAATCTGCTTCATGGAATTATTATAATTCTTTAGGTTTTCATACATCACTCGTCGGCATACAGCCTGGTTAATGTTTTCGTCTTTGAAATAATCTTCAGCCCATTCAAAGAATACAATTCCAATTTCAGCCAATAGGTTTCTCTTTCTGATGTTCCCCTCTGGCGCTCCTATCTTTTCATTGGTGGAAAGGTAGAACTGCAGGCACTGCATGGCAAAGTTTAGGAACAAATTCCACTGCTTTTCATCCCAGTCAGTGAAAAATCTATTGTTAAAATCATGCATCGGATTTCGCTCTGTGAAGCCTTCTATTTCGCCGTGATACCAATTCCCGAACGACATGAATAAAATCCTCCCTCTGGTGGAACTGTCCAGTCCATAAGGCGCATAGTTGGTGGAAATACAGAATTTCGGAGACAAGTAGAACGGAATCAAATAAGCATTCTGGTTCTTCGGGTTTACATTCAAGTCACCAGTAATGTCCGTGAATAATTGCTGAAACTGGAATCTCTTATCTGCATCATCGAACAGCACATAGTCGGTCTGTTCCGTTATTCCATCATACAAGAAGTCGCTCTCCAGCAGTCCTTTTTTTCTCGCTCCTAAATACTTGGAATTCATAAACAACCTCAAAGCATGGCTGGAAAAAATAGACTTTCCTGTTCGCCCATGGGACTCGTTATCATCTACTACTTCATTGTCCATGATATACAGACACCAAGCCTTAGCAGGGTCTTTGTATCGGTGGAGCATATATCCAAATGAATACACCTTATTGATGAAGTGCAGTTCCTGCTCATAGATTTGGTCTTCAGAAAGCGTTTCTTTATTGATGATAAATTTGTTTTCATCTAAATAATTGTCATATTCAGACGGTTTCAAATCCCTCAATTCTTCTTTCCAATGAACTCGGCAGGTATTGATAAAGTAGTTCATAAAGTCGCAGTCACTTCTTACAATATCCAATTTCCAGTTGTTATTCTCATCTTTTTTAATATTAAAAAACGGCTCTTCTATATTCAGTTTAGAGGTGTTCAGTGTCGTTCTGGTCTGGCGGAAAATGATTTCGTTCAAAATATCGTCCTCCATTACATAACGGCTGTAGCCTTTATCTATCCTCTCTATTTTATCCTTGCTGACTTCCCAAATGAATTTGTCAAAGAAGAAAAACTGAGAAGTAGGTGTAAAGTCTGTAAAATCAAACTCCTTGCTCTCCAGGTTCTGGAGTTTTTTCTCCGAAACTGCCTCCGAACCTATTACCATGTTCAGTAGTTCATCGGGAAAAAGCCGAAGCCCTTTTTCTTTTTGTTTTTCGTCCAAAAACTTATTGAAAAAGTCTTTTATTTCCTGCGAGGAAACCTCCCGAAGAATGTGCTTGTTCTGCTGAACAAAATAGTAACCATCCTTTCTGGTGGCGTCTTTTATTCTGAAAAATCCGTTCAGCTTCAAGAAATTGAACGCATTTTTGTAGTTCACACTGTAGGTTGGTGCGTGGTCTATTTTCTTCCCCTCTTTGTTCGTTCTCCATTTTTCAATCCAAAACTTAGCAGGTCTGGCAAGTTCCAGAAATCTTTTCACTTTTGCTCGAAGCTCTTTTTGTTCCTTGTCCTCAAATGCAGCTTCAGATTTCATGAAGTCGGTAAAATCCTTTTTAGGATTACCTCTAAAATCTTTGGATTTGGTAAGGCTTTCTGGGAGCCACGCAGTCTTGATATCCATATGCTCCAAAGCCAGTTTCTTCCCAGCCTCGAAGCCTGTAGGGTCAAGGTCTGGAACATTGATAACCTCAAATGCATACTTGAATAGCATCGCAATTTGTGCTTCGGTAATGTCTGCAGTTTCAGAATTGAACCAAACCACAGTTTCGCCTGTAGAAGCCATATTGAGGGAATCCCTATCACCAGAGCAGATGATGATTCGCTCTAATTTCTTTACTTTTGCTGGTGCAGATTCCTCCTCGTTATCGTAGGACTCCTCTACTTCCTGCTGGAGTTTATTGTAAATAGACTTTACATTCTCCAGCCCAAAAATGTGCTGTGATGGCTTCTTTCCAAGATAAGAAAATCGGTATTTCTTATCGGTAGATTTTGGTTTGTAGATTTTCAGCCAAACTCTTTCCTCTTCGGGTTCTTCTACTACTACATTTTTGTTTTCGCCCTCCAAGTGGATTTTCTTCTTTCCGCCTCCTGCTTTTACGATAAAAGCAAAAACAGGATAGGTTTCGGAACTCTCCACCGTGTAGACATTGCAGAGTTCTTTTTGGGAGTTTTCTTCCTTTTTGAGCCAAGAATAAGACTTTAAGGAATAAAGCCCATACTTTCGGCATACTTCCTCCGTCATCAACGGTCCAAGAACCTCCAGCTCGTAAGCTGTAAAGTCCTTGGTTTCGTAGCAAAATCCCTCCTCGTTCAGCGTTCCCTCGAACTCGGAAAACTTGCATACATTTATATTTTTAGGTTTAGTTTTATTTTCGTCCAAAATCCCCAATTCTCTACCCAGCTGCAAAAGAGCTTCGAAATAAGTAAGCCCCATTTCATGAGCGTAGATGTGGATCCCGTTTCGGCTTTCGGCATAGAAACCTCCCGTGTCTCCCCAGTCTTTCACGAAATAAATCCCGTCCTTCTTGGAAAGATTAGCAGACTCTGTTCCCTCGTGCCGTATTTTAAAATGCTTGTTCTGCCGAACTTGAGGCAAAAACCTCTGTATCAAGTCTAGACCACCGTTAGTCGCCTGGAATATATCGTTTTGATTTATTGGGAAATTCATTTCTTATAGTTTAGATAAAAAACCAGCTGGCAGGCTCGCACCGAAACCAGCTGGGAAACTTAAATTTAAATACAATGAAAAAAATACTTGTTCATCTTTTATAAATTCTCTCCTGGTTTGAAAACATTAAATTCCTCTTTCAAGAAACCCAACTGAACCATCCTGTTACGATACCAAGTAGTATTGGCGTGCAGTTGTTCTTTTATAAGGATGTTCAGTTCCGTTTTGCAAACAAACTTTTTATATGTAAAAAGTCTCTTACAGAAAGCTCGATACTGAGCTGTTTTATATCGAGAATTTTGTTTTATTGGTTTCTCTAAAACAGCATCTGAAATAGGCGCTGTATTGTTTTTTTCTTTCTCCTTTAATACCCAGGTGTATTTATTTCTTTTTTCGTAAATCATTATCCAGTTACAATTTTTATTACAAACTCGCTATCCTTGGCTAATCTGTCTATTTTAGTTTTAAAACCAATACTAAAATCATCCCCTTTTCCTTTTATGAAATCTATAACAGTGACTGGTGTGGATGTTTTTTTGAAACCCTCTACAAAAGCCCTTAGTTTGGGATTCTCAATTCTACTTTTCATTTGCGAATATTTGAGTTTGAACAACAAAAGAAAACTTTTCAAGGAGCAGGAAAACCGTAGGTTTCTCACTCAGTTCAGCCGAACCATATATGGTTTTTTCTGGTGTGGAAATTTTCACTCCCTTTTTTCTCAGCCTGTAGCAGGCATTATACTGTTGTCTTTTGGTGCTTGTCATGATTACCTTTGTTTTCACGAATTCTACATTCAGTAACATATGAGGACGCAGCCTGTATCAAAGTATCTACATGTTCCTCTGCCTCCATTGCACTTACAATAGCATCTGCGATAAATGGTCCTTCCGCATGAAGCATAACACCTTCTTCACAAGATTTTTCTCCATTTGTAAGGTAATAGAAACACAAGAACCCAAAGCCCTCTGGAGCCTGTGACAACAATTCTCTTAACTGCTCTTCAAATTCTAAATTTACCGCAAGCGGTTTATCTGTTTTTTTCATCTTATTTATTTTAAATTATAATTGAATTTTTAAGTTTAAAAGCCACTGCACCCCGTCTAGGCTGGTCTGTTGTCCAAAAATTTATGAAGAAAGAATTTGTGATAATATTTAGACCCTTCGTGGCTATGGTTGGAGTATATAAACTTAAGAGCTTTTTCGCCCTGGTTGTTTCTCTATAATTTCATCATCAGAGTAGCCATTTTGCTTGTAAAATTCTATACAATTCGGTAACAGCAAACTATTTGATTTTCTTCTTGCTTTTAAAATAACAGCCACTTGTGTCGCTTTCAAGTGTATTGCCATTCTAAGAGAAAAATCATTATCTGAGATTATTCTTTTAATTATTTTTTGTGATATCGTCATTTTGTTTTATATTTTGTATTGCAAATTGTATTACAAATTGTAATGCAAAGTAAAACAAAACTTTCCAAAATCGCAAATAAATCTTTCCAAAATCGCAAATAAAACCTCTTTAATCGCAAAAGAAAATGATAATCAATTACTTAACTTTACTATTATGAATGTTGTACAAAATATCAAGGAAATTAGAACAGCTAAAGGCATAAATCAAGATGTTATCGCTGAAGCGCTAAGTGTTGATATAGCTGTTATAAGTAAAATAGAAAATGGTAAAAGAGAACTGAAAGTTAATGAACTTTCCAAAATCGCAAATTGCCTTGGCGTTGATATATTGTATTTATTTACTTATCCCAAGGTTTTTGTGGACAAAGAATCTTTGCCACCTAATAACGATAAAATATCTGTGACTTTTGAGATTTCTCCCGACAAGAGAGAGCATTTATTAAAATTGATCACTGGGAAATAATATTTAGTAACAGACCCGAAACGGTCACTTATAGGCATCTTTTAAAGCATTTATGTTTTTAATTATCAGTTATTTACAATTAACAACAATAGCCCTGCTCCCGCTACTAAAAAATAGAAAGAAGATTTAAATTATTAAATCTTCTTTTTTGTTTTTATTTTCTAATCATCTTTCTTTTTCTGCTCCCACCTTCCTAATTGTTTTCTTTTTTCCAGCTGGTGCAGTGCCAGTTCTTTTATTTTTTATCATCTGTTTTGGAAGTCAACTACTTACACATTGTAAATAGGTTCTGTATTGTCTAAAACTTGTTTAAGTTCTTTAGAGGCATTGTAATATCTTATATTATCAATATCTTCAGGGTCTTCGTCAAAATATTCCTTCTGTTTTTGAAAATAGCTATCCATAAATTCCTGATAGCTACTATCATTACAAAGTCTTAGAATAACAGCTTTCTTGAATTGCCAGAATTGCCCTAAAATTTCTGACAACTCTTCTCGTTCTGTTTTACCTTTAATATATTCATATAAAACATTTAAATCTTTCCATTTTTCAAAGAAAGGAAGAAAATGTTTATAATAGAAATTATGAAATAAATCAAACACTTTAATGACTGCTTCTTCAGAGTTTATCAAAATTCCTTCTGTCGGTAAGGAATACTTATCATCATTTTCAAAATGGATTGTATATGAAATATCTTCTGGTGTGACATTTATAATTTTATTCATATACAATATGTTTGTAACTATATTTTCTATTAATGGTATTCTATCAGTAAAAGAAAATCCCCAAAAATGATTGTTGTCATAAATGTTAGATAAAAATTCTATTGTAAAAATAATTTCATTATGCTCTTTAATGTAGTTTAATTTTTGAGCTGTTTTATCACCCTTTTTTATAAGATTAAACCCCTCTTTGTTAAGAAACTCATCTATTTTATTAAGAACCATATTTTTATACATAATCATCTCTTCTTTATTTAAAGTTAATATCATTCATTTTGATAGGAGGAATTTTTATATTATCCCCCTCACTAATGATTT
>CAUSFO010000081.1:0-5892 GCA_963530895.1 uncultured Flavobacteriaceae bacterium
CTGGAATTAAGAACCAAGGAGGATATGCAGCAAATGCTAATTTGACTTTCAATTTAGGGGATTTTGCGATGGTTAATGCCAGCGGATCTGTATCTACGGTAGGTTTCGGAACTATTGTCCAAAAACCATCAGAAAGATCACAGGCGGACAATTCTACCTTACACATCAGCACGACGGTGAATTTGGACAAATTTTTACCAGAGAAAATAGGAATGAAGATTCCGTTTAACTACTCCTATACACAGAGCATAGAAGACCCTAAATATAATCCGCTGGATAATGATGTAGAACTGAAAAACAGCCCGATAAGAGACCAACTGAAAAAAATAGTGAGAACCTACTCTCAGCAGAGAAGTATAGGCGTGGTCAATATGCAGAAACAGAGAATGAACTCTGAGAAGAAATCCAAATTCTACGATGTAGAAAACCTTTCCCTTACGGCTGTTTATAATGATGATTTTTATAGAGATGTCTATACAACTAAAAATTATCGTCAGTATTTCAAGGGGTATTTGGATTATAATTTTAATTTTAAACCTTGGGTGATACGACCGTTTAATAAGTTGATAAGCGACACATCCAAAGCGGCTAAATATTTAAACTGGATAAAAGAAGTTAATTTTAATCCAATTCCTACTCGATTGTCTTTCAGAGCGGAGCTGGACAGAACATATAGTGAGCTTCAGTATAGAAACATAGATGCACTGCTGACAGGTATTCCAGGGGATGATTTCCAAGTGATAAAGGGAAGAACTTTCTATTTCGGATGGCAGTATAATCTTGGATTTAATTTTACTAAATCTCTGAAATTGGATATCAACTCCTATACCCGAACACTCAATGACCATATTTCTGTAAATGGAATGAATAACCGCTCTATTTTTAGGGATTTGTTCCGTGCAGGAAGACCTGTTTTGTATAACCACAAAGTACAGCTTAATTATAAGTTGCCGTTTGAGCATTTCCCATATTTAGATTTCATCAATGCTGAGGTGGGATATGGTTTCCAGTATAACTGGTCGGCTCGTTCTACGGTTCTTTCTCAGCAGGATTTAGGGAATTTAGCCCAAAATAATAACAATACCGTGGTTGCGGCTTCTGTGGATATTCCGAGTTTATTCTCTAAATTTAAATATTTCCAAAAACTGGAGAATACCATGCAGCTGAGAAGAGCAGAGATAGAGGCAATGGAAAAAACCAATGCAGAGACAGCCACTAGGAAAAATAGCGAAAATAGAGTCACTACACTGAAAAATAAGCTGACTCCATTACAGGCTGTTCTTTATGGAATCACTTCTTCGCTCAAGCAGGTGGATTTTAACTATAATGAAACCAATGGAACCTCTCTCCCAGGGATACTTTCGTCTCCTAATTTCTATGGATATGGGCAGGGAATAGGAGGGCCTACATATGGATTCTTGCTAGGTTCTCAGGCTGATATCCGTAGGGTGATGATAGAGCGTGGCTGGGTGACAGGTTCGGATTTGATGACAGAATCCTATGTGCAGATGCAGACTAAGGCTATCACAGGAAGCATCCAAATTCAACCGATGAATGATTTGAAGATTGACTTAAATTTCCTTAAAAATTATTCAAGCTCATTGACTCATAATGGGTATAATATATTGACAAACAATAGATTGTCTTTTGCGAACGAGGTTATAGCTTTCTCCCACACGGATATATTGATGGGAACTTCTTTCAAAGATGGCGGACAGCTCTATGCTGATTTGGTAGCAAATGCAAGGATTTTGTCCCGTACTCATGCTGGAGTTCTGGGGGCTGATGGCTTTACAGAAGGCTATGGTTTAGGAAATTCATATATTCTAATTCCTGCATTCAAGGCAGCTATTGGTGGTAAGAATTTGAGTAAAGAAAATCCTACGAAATCCAAATTCCCGCTTCCTAACTGGCAGATTATCTATTCAGGATTGAAAAATATTCCACTTCTCAATAGACATTTCTCTAAAATAGATGTGCTGCATGGCTATAAGGCTACATATACCGTGGCAGGGATACAGTCCAGCTCAGATTATTATAACTATGAAGTGAGCAAAAACACGCCGATGCCTTCGCCAGATAAGGATAGAAACGGCAACTTCCTAAATCCATATGTATTCTCTCAGGTGGGCTATGTGGAGGAGTTTTCGCCGCTTATCGGGGCTGATGTTACCATGAGGAATAACATGCAGTTCAGAGCGATGTATAATAAGAATAGAGCCTATGTACTAGGACTTCAGAATTATACACTTTCGGAAGACTCTGGTTCTGAGTATATTGTGGGATTTGGGTATATTTTTAAAGATTTGAAATTTAAGATGAGGTTCAGAGGAAAACAAAGAACCATAAAAAGTGATTTGAATCTTAAATTTGATTTTTCATTAAGAGATAATAAAACCCGAATAACCAATATCTTAGCCCAAGATTTACAAGTGACTGGAGGGCAGAGAGTTTTGGGAATAAATTTCTCGGCGGATTATAGTTTTTCACAAAATTTCCAAGTGAAATTCTTCTATAACCAGCTGGTTACCAAGTATAAAATTTCTACCGCTTATCCATTATCCACTCTGCGGGCAGGACTTAGTTTTAACTTTACTTTTGGTGGAAGTAATAATAACAATAACTAAATTTTTGTAAAATCTAAAAATATGAAAAAAGCAGTAATTTTATCAGGAATAGTATTGTCTATGCTTTCTTGTAACAGTCCAAAAAAGGAAGAAGTGAAAGAAGAAAAAGTAAATACAGAAGAAACTCAGGAGCCGTTGGTCGGTGCGGATAGAGATGAGCATGGGTGTATCACTTCGGCTGGGTTTTCGTGGAGTGAGCTGCAGCAGACTTGTGTGCAGCTTTGGGAGGCTGGTGTCAGACTAGATCCTATCGAAGTGAAAGAAGGTGATGCAGTCATCAGTGCATTTGTTTTGTTTAATAAAGATGAATCCAAAGCCGAGGTTGTTCTTCCTAACAAAGAAGGTTCGGTTATTTTAGACAAAAAGTCAGAAAATCTATATGAAAAAGGCGAATACTTATATGATGATAAGGAAGGTACACTCTCCATCAATGGAAAAGTGGCGTATAAGGAAGAAAAAAACTAGATTCATCTAAATAGAAAAGTTTTTAGTATTTTAACAAAGTAGTGATTTACACACTTATCATACAGCGGAGGTTATAAATCCTTGTTGTTTTTTTATTATTTATATAAAAAAAATTTTTTATAATTTTGTTTAACAAAAATTTTTTATAGTTTTGTTAAACAAAAATCAACAATTAAATTTTAAAAATTATGGAAAAATTCTTAAATATTTTGGGATGGGTAGCCACAGGAACAGCAATGCTTATGTATGTGTCTTATATTCCGCAGATTACATCTAATCTACAAGGAATGAAGGGAGATTTTCTTCAGCCTTTTGTAGCGGGTATTAACTGTACACTTTGGGTAGGTTATGGATTCCTGAAACCTAAAAAAGACTGGCCTATAATCGTAGCAAATATGCCAGGGATTATTTGTGGATTTACAGCGGCTTTTACGGCTATTATGTAAAAAAATAAAGATAGTTTAATTTTATGTTAAACTATCTTGTTTTTTACAATCCACTTCGGTAGAAATCCAGCGCAGAAATAATGTTTTCCAGCGGAACATTTTGGTTATAATTTCCAATGCCAATGCCTTCTATCAGCGAGAAACTAATGTTTCCATTTTGATTTTTTTTGTCCTGATACATCAGCGTAATGATTTCCTCATCACTGAATTTAGAGATATCTACAGGTGGGAAAAATCGCACAAGATTTTCTATAATATAGCGTGCTGTGTCCAGAGAAATCAGCTGCTGCAAATAGGAAATGTAAGTTTCACAAATCATCCCAAGCGCGACTGCTTCGCCGTGGAGCAGAGGAGTTCCCTCTCTCAGGAAAAGGCTTTCTATGGCGTGTCCTACTGTATGCCCGAAGTTTAGAATTTTTCGGATATGCTTTTCGTGGAAGTCTTCCTGCACGATTTTTTGTTTAATCTCGGCACTTTGTAATAGATACAGCGCGATTTTCTCTGCAGAAAGTTCATTTTCAATAGAAATCAGTTCAAGCCAATGTCCAACATCAGCGATGAGGCCATGTTTCAGCATTTCCGCAAAGCCAGATTTCAGCTGTGGAAAGGGCAGTGTGCGGAGATAATCAGCAAAAAGGAAAATTTGCTTCGGTTCTGCAAAAGTTCCTATTAGATTTTTAAAAAACAAATGGTCTATGCCTGTTTTACCGCCCACAGCGGCGTCCGCCATTGCCAGCAGAGTGGTAGGAAGGTAAATGAAAGGAATTCCTCTTTTGTAAGTGGAGGCCACAAAACCGCCAATGTCTGTGACAACACCTCCGCCAAGGCAGATGAGTAGACTATGCCTGTCGGCACTGAATTCCGTAAGGATTTCCCAAAGCTGTACAGCGGTGTTTATATTCTTGCTCTCTTCTCCTTCCTCTATTTCTATAATCTCAAAGGGCGCAGTAATTTCTAAATTGCCCAAGAGGGTAGGAAGGCAGTATTCGTGCGTGTTTTCATCCACCAAGATGAAAATTTTGCTGGGATTTTGGTGCTGTATAAAAAGATTGAGTTCGGTGAAATCTTGGTCAAGGATTTTTATCATCTTTTGCTATCTGTATCCGAAATTCTTGAGGTCTTTTTCGTTCTTTCTCCAGTCTTTTTTTACTTTCACAAAGAGATTGAGATGGATTTTCTTTGCAAAGAATTTCTCCAAATCAAGCCTTGCTTCTGTGCCAACTTTTTTAATTGCCTCACCTTTGTGGCCTATCAAAATTCCCTTTTGGGTTTCTCGCTCCACATAGATGATGCTGTCTATGAAGATGATACCTTCCTTTTCTTTGAAAAGTTCGGTAACCACCTCTACGGAGTAAGGAATTTCCTTGTCATAGTTAAGCAAAATTTTCTCGCGCACCGTTTCATTTACAAAAAACCTTTCCGATTTATCCGTAAACTGGTCTTTGTCATAGTATGGCGGGTTCTCTGGAAGCAGAGATTTTAGTTTCGGAAGTATATATTCCGTATTGTAAGCATTTAGTGCCGAAATCGGTAGGATTTCTGCTTTTGGAAGGAGATTATGCCAGTGTTCCACAGCGGCCTCCATTTCCTTTTGGTTGCTTTTATCTATTTTGTTGATGAGCAGCAGCACAGGAATCGGAATTTTATTTAACTTCTCGATGAGAAATTCCGAAGGCTCGCTTTTGTCCGATATATCTACGATGAAAAGAAATACATCTGCATCTTGGAGACTTTCTTTCACGAAGCCCATCATTTTCTCTTGTAGTTCGTATTTAGGGTCAAGAACGCCAGGCGTGTCCGAAAAGACAATCTGGACATCTTCCTCGTTATAAATCCCGAAAATACGGTGTCTGGTAGTCTGCGCCTTTTGGGTAACGATGGCTAATTTCTCTCCCATGAGCTGATTCAGAAGGGTAGACTTCCCAGCATTGGGTTTTCCTACTATATTGACAAAACCTGCTTTGTGCATTGCTTTTTTGTTTTTAAATTTCCGCAAAGATATGAATAATTTGGCTTCGGTGGTGAGAAGTATAAATTCTTTAAGCCAATTCTAAGGATACAATCTCCGTTTTTTCTCCATTTTCGGTTTCACAGACAATGGAAATATAGTCAAATCCGTTTCTTTTCACCTCTTCCCAAGGGATATTTTCTCCATTGATAAGGGTTACTCTGTCATCTTCATCTACTTCATAATCTTCTTTTTCTTCCTCGTAATCAATAGAATATCCAAAATCTATATGGATTTTGCAAGGAGCAATATCATATTTTACCAAAGTTCGTTTTTCAACTTCTTCTGGGTCAAACTCATCACAAAACATTGCATTATAGCCGTGTCGGTAGCCGTCAAAAAGCAA
>CAUSFO010000082.1:0-5887 GCA_963530895.1 uncultured Flavobacteriaceae bacterium
AACCACAGATGAGATTTTTGTAAAAAGAGAGGTTTCTGATGAAAAACCACTTTAAAATTAAATTCTATTTTGTAGATTTGCCATTCAATTTTTTAATACTATGATAAAAATAACTTTTCCAGACGGCAATCAGCGTGATTTTAACAGAGGAGTAACTCCTTTGGAAATTGCCAAATCAATTAGCGAAGGTCTTGCGAGAAATACAATCTCTGCATTAGTAGATGAAAAACAAGTAGAAGTCTCTACCCCTATCACGGAGGATGCCACGGTTCAGTTATTAACATGGAATGACGATATGGGTAAAAAGGCCTTTTGGCACTCTTCTGCCCATGTCTTAGCGCAGACTATTTTGGATTTTTATCCTAATGCGAAGCTTACCATAGGTCCTGCCATAGAAAATGGATTTTATTATGATGTGGATTTTGATGGAGAAATTCTTTCTGAGAAAGATTTTGAAAAAATTGAGAAAAAAATGCTGGAAAATGCAAAGAAAGATTCCGCTTTTAGAATTTATCCAGTATCCAAAGCAGATGCACTGAAAGAATATGCTGATAATCCATTCAAAAAGGAATTAGTAGAAAACCTTACTGATGGAGAAATCACTTTCGTGACTCATGATAATTTTACAGACCTATGCCGTGGAGGGCATATTCCTAGCACAGGACTTATAAAAGCTGTGAAAATCCTAAATGCAGCTGGAGCATACTGGCGAGGAGATGAAAAAAATAAGCAGCTTACCAGAGTTTATGGTATTTCTTTCCCAAAACAAAAAGAACTTACCGAATACTTGGAAAGATTAGAAGAAGCAAAACGCCGTGACCACAGAAAACTAGGTAAAGAATTAGGAATTTTTGCCTTTTCTGAAAAAGTAGGTGCAGGGCTTCCTCTTTGGCTTCCAAAAGGTGCTGCACTAAGAAAAAAATTAGAGAACTTCCTTTCTGAAGCGCAGAAAAAAGCAGGATATGAATTTGTAATTTCTCCGCACATCGGTCACAAAGACTTGTATGTGACTTCTGGACATTACGAAAAATACGGTGCAGATTCATTCCAGCCGATAAAAACTCCACACGAAGGAGAAGAATTTTTATTAAAGCCAATGAACTGTCCTCACCACTGCGAAATATACAAAACAAGCCAATGGTCTTATAAAGATTTACCAAAGAGATTTGCAGAATTTGGAACGGTATATAGATATGAGCAAAGTGGTGAATTACACGGACTTACCAGAGTAAGAGGCTTTACTCAGGATGATGCTCACCTATTCTGTACTCCAGACCAGTTATTGTCTGAGTTTGAAGGAGTTATAGACTTGGTGTTGTATGTATTCAGCAGCCTTGGATTTGCTGATTTTACGGCTCAAATTTCATTAAGAGACCCTGAAAACAAGCAAAAATACATAGGTTCTGATGAAAACTGGGAAAAAGCTGAAAATGCAATCATTACCGCTGCTAAAAATAAAGGACTAAATACTGTGGTAGAATACGGAGAAGCTGCATTCTACGGGCCAAAACTAGATTTCATGGTAAAAGATGCTTTGGGAAGAAGCTGGCAGCTTGGAACAATCCAAGTTGATTACAACTTGCCAGAGAGATTTGACCTTTGGTATACAGGAAGTGATAATGAGAAGCACAGACCTGTGATGATTCACAGAGCGCCGTTTGGTTCTATGGAGCGTTTTATCGCTATTTTACTAGAAAACACAGCGGGAGATTTCCCACTTTGGCTGGCTCCAGAGCAGTTTACAATCCTTCCAATTAGTGAAAAATATGTAAATTATGCAGAAAAAGTTTCACAATTGCTGGAAATTAACGATATTTGCGGTCTGATTGACAAAAGAAATGAAAAAACGGGTAAAAAAATCCGTGATGCAGAATTAAACAAACTGCCATTTATGCTGGTTGTAGGAGAAAATGAAGAGGCTGAGAGAACTGTTTCTGTGAGAAAGAGAGGCGAAGGAGATTTAGGAACGATGAGCATAGAAGATTTCATCGCTTACTTTAAAAAAGAAGCGGCTTTGTCTTCAGATATTAAATAAGATATTAACCATTAAAATTTAAAGCGATAGCACTAAAGAAAATTAACAACAGAGGTCCGATGCGAAAGCCTGCACAGGAAGATGCGCATCAGATTAACGACAAAATCAGAGCCAAGGAGGTTCGTTTGGTCGGTGATAATGTAGAACCTGGTGTCTACCCTACTTCTGAAGCTTTGAAAATGGCTGAGGAACAGGAATTGGATTTGGTAGTAATTTCGGATAAAGCAGAGCCTTTTATCTGCCGTATCTTGGATTACAAAAAGTTCCTTTACGAACAAAAGAAAAAACAAAAGGAGCTGAAAGCCAAGCAGGTAAAAGTGGTGATAAAGGAAATCCGTTTTGGGCCTCAGACAGATGAGCACGATTTCCAATTCAAGAAAAAACACGCTGAAAAATTCTTGGAAGAAGGTTCTAAACTAAAAACTTATGTTTTCTTCAAAGGAAGATCAATAGTTTTTAAGGATCAAGGAGAAATATTACTTCTAAAACTTGCCCAAGAGCTGGAGCATGTAGGAAAAGTAGACCAAATGCCTAAATTAGAAGGAAAAAGAATGATAATGCTAATGAGCCCGAAAAAGGCTAAATAAAGTTATTAGATTATGAATAAATTATTTGCTCTTTTATCAATCTTATTGTTCTCTTTTTCTTATGGACAGTATTATAAAGCTGAACTTCTTTATAAAGATGGAAATATAGAAAAAGGTCTACTGAATTCTTTAGTGGATATAAATAATAGAAAAGCTAAGAAAGCTACATTCAAATCTGATGAAAAAGCTCAGAAAAAAGTCATTTCTGTAGAAAATGTGGAAAGGATTACTTATTTCAATGATGATGGAAGTACTTCAATAGGAGAGTTGGTAAATTTTAGGAATAAAAGGAATATATGGGCTTTTAAAATAAAAGAAGTCAAAGATTTAACAGTTTATTCCATTACAGTTCATATTCCATCTCAGCGTGTAAGTGGGGGTATTCTTATTCCGCCATCTACCTATACTGACTATTTATTTAAGTATAAAGATGAGCCAGCAGACCATGTATTTAGACATAATGTAGGAATCTCCATTGGAGAAAAAGCTGCAAACAAAAAGTGGTTGAAAAAATACTTTGCTGATAGATGCCCTAAATTAGCCGAAAATGTAGATGCACTAGAATACGAAAAAGAATCACCAATGCCTTTTGTAGACTATTATGAAAAGCATTGTAAATAAAAATATTGATAACAAATAACATAAAAGAAGTAAGAAAATGCCAAAATTAAAAACGAAATCAGGTGCTAAGAAGCGTTTTGCTCTTACTGGAACAGGTAAAATCAAAAGAAAAAATGCTTTCAAAAGCCACATCTTAACTAAAAAAGAAACTAAGAGAAAGAGAAATCTAACTCAGACTTCTTATGTTGCTAGTGTGGACGAGAAAAGCGTTTTAAAGCAATTAGCAATTAAGTAGTTTTTATAAATCATTTCGGTTTATAAGAATTTTATTCAAAAAAGTTTAACCCTGAAACGGTGCCACTAAGAGAATTATATGTAATTCCGCCCTTTTCAAAAAAACAAATTAATTAAATTATGCCAAGATCAGTAAATGCTGTAGCGTCTAGAGCGCGCAGAAAAAAAATCTTAAAACAAGCTAAAGGTTTCTTCGGAAGAAGAAAAAATGTTTGGACTGTTGCGAAAAACGCAGTAGAAAAAGCAATGCAATATGCCTACAGAGGAAGAACAGAGAAAAAGAGAAATTTCAGAAGTCTTTGGATTACGCGTATCAATGCGGGAACTAGACAATATGGAATGTCTTACTCTCAGTTCATGGGAGCTCTTAAGAGAAACAACATCGAGCTAAATAGAAAAGTATTGGCTGATTTAGCAATGAATCATCCAGAAGCATTCAAAGCTGTTGTAGATCAAGTTAAATAAATGTTGAATCGCGTTTTTTGTTATCAATAAAAGAAATCCAGGTTATTATTAATCTGGATTTTTTATAAAATATTAAAACAAAATGAAGCTAAAATTTTTAGGAACAGGAACTTCCCAAGGCGTTCCGATAATCGGTTCTGATGATCCTGTCTGTTTGTCTTCTGACCCAAAAGACAAAAGACTACGAAGTTCTGCTCTGATAACCACCGAGACAAATGGAAAAATATTGATAGACTGCGGGCCTGATTTCAGACAACAGATGCTTACCAATGGAGAAAATAACATAGATGCAGTGCTTCTCACACACGAGCATAATGACCATGTAATTGGGCTGGATGACTTGCGTCCCATTATTTTCAAAAGACAAAAAAATATTCCTATCTATTGTCTGGAAAGAACTGCGGAAGAAATAAAACAGCGATTTCCCTATGCTTTTAGCGAGGTGAGATACCCTGGAGCTCCAAGTTTTGATATTCATCTGATTGACAGCGATTTTACAATAGATGATACCGAAATCATGCCGATACATGTTTTTCACAATCAGCTGCCTATAATTGGTTTTAAGGTGAAAAAATTGGCTTATATAACGGATGCGAGTTCTATCCCTGATTCAGAAATGGAGAAGTTGCTAAATCTAGATTTCTTGATTGTCAACTGTCTTAGAAAAGAAGAAAAACATCCTGCGCACTTCATTTTGCCAGATGTTTTGGAGTTGGTAAAAAAACTAAAACCAAAGAAAACCTATCTGACACATATCAGCCATAAAATAGGTTTTTATGAACAGACAGAAGCCGAACTCCCTGATGATGTTCATCTGGCGTATGATGGTTTAGAAATTAATTTCTAAAATTATGCTGATTTTTTTTGCTGTTATGAAAATAATGTCTATATTTGCACCCGTAAGATTTGAGTAGGCCCAGATGGCGGAACTGGTAGACGCACTGGACTCAAAATCCAGCGCCGCAAGGCGTGCCGGTTCGATTCCGGCTCTGGGTACCAAGTAAAAAGCTAAGTTGTTTATAATCAAACACTTAGCTTTTTCTTATTTTATAAATGTTCCCAAAATGTTCCCAATCAGAATATTATGGGATTAAATAATAACCTAATATAAACCTATAAAATGGAAAAAGTAGAAAAATTCAAGAGTCTCTGTCAAGAATTACAGAAAAGAAAATTAGATTTAGACAAAGAAGTTAACAACTATGTTAATATTGCTACAAATCTTAATAAGATTGGCATATATGTAATACAGAACGGAATTGTTGATATAAATAGCCAATTAAATGATGAAACAAAGCTGAAAATAGAGGATTATCTTCATGAAGTTGAGGGTAAGGTAAAAGAGCAAGCGGACTGGATCAAAGAAAGACAAAATGCCTTTAATGAAGCACTTACGGAAATTAAGGGTGTACTACAGAAATACCTTCCACAATCGTTTCTTGATTACTCTATCAAGGAAATACAGAATATTGCTATGTATAATGATTTATTAGCTATTGAACGTGGAGAATCCATTATAAATGATATAAAATCATCTCTTAAAACTGATTAAGATAAAGACACGAAAATGGTAATATGTCAAAACACTGTTTAGAACAAAATGCACTATCACTTGTATAGCTCAACTTCAACACACATTAAATGAAAAAGGTGCAAACAATCCTCTAATAAGAATTAATTTTGTACTTTTGTGCCGTATTCTTCGGGGCAGGGTGAAATTCCCTATCGGCGGTATAGTCCGCAACTCCTTTTTATAGGACTGAATTGGTGTAATTCCAATACCGACAGTTATAGTCTGGATGGTAGAAGAAACTGTGATGCTTAACTTTCCGTTAGGCATTTCTTTGGCTATTTATTTTCCCGAACATACATAATTGACACTATTAATTAAAGAAATAAGTAATGATAAAAAATAAACTGCCCGTAAGATACACGGGACAGCATT
>CAUSFO010000083.1:0-5671 GCA_963530895.1 uncultured Flavobacteriaceae bacterium
AGCTCGGAGGTTCATTGGTCATAGATGAAAGCAAAATAGAATTTTAATATTCAAATATTTAAAAACAAAAAGCAGGAAATATTTCCTGCTTTTTTATTATTAAATCTTACTAAGTAAGTTTCTGAAATTCACTTTGTTGTCTATGATTTGTCTCAGTTCAGAAACCGCTACACGCTCCTGCTCCATAGTATCACGGTGTCTTATCGTTACCGTGTGGTCAGTCAGGGTGTCATGATCTATGGTAATACAGAAAGGCGTTCCTATGGCGTCTTGTCTTCTGTATCGCTTACCGATGCTATCTTTGTCTTCATAGATAAGATTGAAATCATATTTCAAATCATTGAAGATTTTTTCTGCATATTCTCCCATTCCATCTTTTTTCATCAGTGGTAAAATGGCAGCCTTTACAGGAGCAAGGGCAGGTGGCAAGGACAATACCGTTCTCTCTGAACCATCTTCCAAGACTTCATCTTTCAGGCAGTGAGAGAATAGAGCCAAGAATAATCGGTCTAATCCTACCGAAGTTTCCACCACATATGGAACATAGCTTTCGTTTCTTTCTGGGTCAAAATATTGTAATTTTTTCCCTGAATATCTTTCGTGAGCCGAAAGGTCAAAATCCGTTCTGGAGTGAATTCCTTCCAATTCTTTAAACCCAAATGGGAATCTGAATTCTATATCCGCCGCTGCATTGGCATAGTGAGCTAGTTTTTCGTGGTCGTGGAATTTGTAGTTTTCTTCGCCAAGACCAAGGGCAAGATGCCAGTTTAGTCTCTTTTGTTTCCATTCTTCGTAGAATTTTAGCTCCGTTCCTGGCGGCACGAAAAACTGCATTTCCATTTGTTCAAATTCTCTCATTCTGAAAATAAACTGTCTTGCAACAATCTCATTTCTAAATGCTTTACCAATCTGCGCAATCCCAAAAGGAAGTTTGTGGCGTGATGTTTTCTGAACATTCAGATAATTCACGAAAATCCCTTGCGCCGTTTCTGGACGAAGGTAAAGGTCCATCGCATTCTCGGCAGCAGCACCTAATTTAGTCCCGAACATCAGGTTAAACTGTCTTACTTCCGTCCAGTTTTTGGAGCCAGTGTCAGGGTCGGCTATTTCCAGCTCTTCTATCAGGGCTTTTACATCAGCTAGGTCGTTATTGTCCAGTGATTTAGCCATTCGGGAAAGAATGGTTTTTTGTTTTTCGCGGTATTCTAATACTTTTGGATTAGTGGAAACAAATTGCGCCTCATCAAAAGCCTCACCAAAGCGTTTTTTAGCTTTTTCTATTTCTTTTTGGGCTTTGTCTTCTAGTTTTGCGCAGTAGTCTTCTATCAAAACATCGGCGCGGAAACGCTTTTTGCTGTCCTTGTTGTCTATCAGTGGGTCGTTGAAGGCATCCACATGCCCGCTCGCCTTCCAAATGGTAGGGTGCATAAAGATAGCACTATCCAGCCCTACAATGTTTTCATTGAGCTGAATCATCGCTTTCCACCAATATTGTTTGATATTGTTTTTTAGTTCTATACCATTTTGTCCGTAGTCGTATATTGCAGAAAGTCCGTCATAAATCTCACTGGAAGGGAAAATAAATCCATATTCCTTGGCGTGAGAAATCACTTTCTTAAAAACATCTTCTTGCTTTGCCATCGTTAAAAAATTTATGCAAAAATAAGGATTTTAGTTTAATATTCTATACAAAAAAACACCCTCTGAATGGAGAGTGTTTTTTATTTTGATTGTTTTTTATTCTAATTTTTTTAGGAAGTTTTCTAGTCCAGTTTTGTAGGTATTGTCCGTTATCCCTGTACCAGAGTTATTACCTCCTTGTGAAAACTCAAGTTCAGTGAAATTAATAGCATCTCTTCTACCTACCAATAGAGAAATAACCCATGTTCCATCGACATTTTTACCTTTTCCGCTAATTCCTCTATTTTCTTTATCCTTAGTGAATTTTTCAGGACTCATATTATCATAATCAGCTTCTATAACCCAATTATTTCCATCCTTTTTTAATATCACTGTTGGAGGGGCAATTCTAGCACTAGTTGAACTTCCATTTGTTGCATTAGGAACTCCAGAGTTTCCTGTTAGCATTACTAAATCATTACCCGATTTTGCTGGTAACTTAAAGAATGCACTCATTATAGCAACTGCATATTTATTATGATCAATTCCTGTATCAAATTTAGCAATCCAGTCTCCTTCTACATTACTAATAGTAAGGGTAAGGATACTCATATTGTGGATAGGAAGCCCTTGGTATACATCTCCTACTTTATCCACTACAAGAGGTCTGTAATCTGTGTAATTGGTAGAAGTTGCTGTATTTCCACCTAAGTCTGCATCCATAGCAGAATTCACATTCTTGCTGTATACAGGTGCATCTACCAGCCTAAGAACAGGTTTTCCTTTGTCAGCAGCAGCGTTTTTTATAGTCAAAGTTCTTGTAGGAATAGTGGTATTGATTCCTACTTTTTGTTTTGTTTTGCCAGCGGCATTGATTTCATTGATGTTTTGGGCATTTATAGATACTCCTCCTAATAATAAACCTAATAGTAAAATTCTATTTGTCATAAGTGTAAATTTAAGGTGGCAAATATACAATAAAAAATTAAAATGAAAAAAATGAATATATAAATTGTATCAATTGTTGGCATTGACAAAATTTAGAAAGTATTATTTCTGCATTCTTTTCATCATTTTCTCTACGAAGAGATAGGCAGCAGGGCAGATGATGGTGTTTTTAATCGTGAGATGATTGATTTGGTAGATTTTCTTGCGGTCGGTATGTGGATATTCGCGGCAGGCTTTCGGGCGGATATCGTAGATAAGGCAGGTGTTATCCTCTGCGAGAAAAGGGCAGGGTAGGCATTGTAGAACCTTGTCATTGTCCTCATCTACGCGGAGATATTTCTTCTCAAAATCAGCAGGAGAAAGGCGTAGGTGTTTAGAAATCCGTTCGATGTCTTTCTCTGTAAAGAGCGGGCCTGTGGTTTTGCAGCAGTTGGCACAGCTGAGGCAGTCTATCTCATCAAAAACTTCTTCGTGAGTTTCCAAAGCGATGTAGTCCAAGTTCTTAGGCGGTTTCTTTTTCAAACTGTCTAAGAATTTTTTGTGTTCTTTTTGTTTGGCTTGTGCTTGTTTTTTATAAAAATCTAAATCCAATTTTTGCTCATTATTTTCGCAAAAATACATAAAAAAATCTACGAGAAAATTTCCCGTAGATTTTTATATTTATCATGAAAAAAACTATTTCACGATTGTCATTTCATCGATGAGGTGTTTAGCACCAGCGTATTTGTCAATTACCCAAAGTACAAAACGAGCATCCACATTGATGGTTCTTTGTAGAGCTGGTTCGAAAACGATATCTCCGCTCAGCGCCTCGCTGTTTCCATCGAAAGCAAGACCTATAAGGTGTCCTTCAGCATTGATGATAGGCGAACCAGAGTTTCCTCCTGTGATGTCATTATTAGAAAGGAAATTCACTGGAAGGTATCCTTTTTTGTCTTTGTATTGTCCGTAGTCTTTCTTTTTATAAAGGTCAAGAAGTCTTTGCGGAAGGTCAAATTCCTCATCGCCTTTTTTGTATTTAGCTACCATTCCTGTAAGGTCTGTGTAGTAGTTGTCTTTCACGCCGTGGTATTTTCTGTCTTTTCTGAAAGGCAGTTTATCCACAGAACCATAGGTAAGTCTCATAGTAGAGTTAGCATCAGGATAGAATTTCTTGTTAGGGTGAGATTTTCTAAGTCCATCCAAGAAAAGTCTAGTGTTCTCTGCAAATTTCTCTTCATCTTGGTTGTGTTTATTTGCATTCATCTGAGCTTCAGCTACTAAAATAGAAGAGAACTGATACAATGGGTTTTTCTCCAACATTCGTTTTTTAGGATTGTTGATAAAGTTCAAAACATTCTCTTTAGAATCAAAAAGACCGCTAGGAGAAAATTCATTTGGATTAGTAAATCTGATGATAGGTAATTGGTGGTTTATATCTACTTTGTTTTTATAAAGTGTAAGCAGTGTCACGAAAAGGTCTGCTTCTACCTGTGGATGAAAGTCTTCGTAGATGCTTTCTACTTCTTTTATTAGTTTTGCTTTCATAGCAGCCTGTCCGTTAGCATCTTGGTCAGCATAAACAGCCAATTTGTTTCCTAATACATACGGCATATTGATGAAAGCCGCTCTTCTACTCATTAGTCTTAGATAGTTCAGCTCTACATTTCTTTCGTTTGTTTTTGCGTAGTATTCTTCTATTTCTTTCAGAACATTACCGTAAGTTGCTTTGTTTTCTGGCTTATCAGCCCATGTTTGGAATACTTTTTCCAAATCTTGTTTCGCGTTGATAGTTTTGTTTTTCAAAACAGCTTCTATCGTTCCAGCTCTGTTTTTCCAGTAGTTAGCCGTGCTGGAATAAGAACTCGCATAGTCCAAACGGATAGCTTGGTCTTTGTCCATGTATTTTTTCATCACATCCATAGTTGCTTTAGAAGCATCTACCCAAGCTGGATAATCTTTGGTAATCAATTGGTTGATTCCATAAGAAGTCAAATATCTGTTTGTTCTCCCTGGGTATCCCACGATCATCGTGAAATCATTAGGTTTGATACCTTTTAGAGAAATAGGCAAGTGGTGTTTCGGTTTTAGAGGAACATTATTAGGAGAGTATTCTGCTGGGTTTCCGTTCGCATCTGCATACACTCGGAAAACTGCAAAGTCTCCTGTGTGTCTTGGCCATTCCCAGTTGTCTGTATCACCACCGAATTTCCCGATAGAGTTGGTAGGCGTTCCTACTAATCTGATATCTTTATAGTCTTGATAAACAAAATAATAGAACTCGTTTCCATTGAAGAAAGAACGAACTACCACAGAGTATTTTCCGTTTTCGCTATTTTCTTTTTCAATCGCTTTAAATTCTTGATTGATAATATCTTGTCTTTGGCTTGCAGACATTTGGTTGTTCAGCTTAGAATTTATTCTTTCCGTAGCATCTCCCATTCTTACTAAGAATCTCACATACAGGTCTTTAGCGTGAAGTTCTTCTTTTTTATTCATCGCCCAAAAACCATTGGTCAAGTGGTCTTTCTGTGGAGTAGAAAGCGCAGCGATAGAGCCGTATCCACAGTGGTGGTTGGTAAAGATAAGTCCTTCTTTGGACACGATTTCCCCAGTACAAAAACCACCAAAACTTACGATGGCATCTTTCAAACTAGAGTTATTTACTGAATAGATTTCCTCTGGAGTCAGTTTCAGCCCCTGTTTCTGCATATCTACGCCATTCAGCCTTTTGATAAGCATCATAAGCCACATTCCTTCATCAGCTTTTGCCGGAATAAAACTCAGAATGAAGGCAGCTAATAAAAATAGTCGTTTCATTTTTAGTAAAAAATTAAATTAATGGGCTAAATTTAAGAATTTTAAATGATTTAAAGTGATTATTTTTTCTTTTTTACAAATAAAAAACATTAAATCCTATCCCAAAGAGTAGGAATTAAATCTTACCTTTGTAGTATAAATTGTAAATATTAAAATATGGAAAACTTACACGACAAACGCCAAGTCTATGAGCAGTTTGAGCTTCATGATCACGAAGTAAAGGAAAATCCTATGGAACATTTCAAGGAATGGTTTGCAGATGCGGACAAGCACCCTGATATTTTTGAGGCTAATGCTATGATTC
>CAUSFO010000084.1:0-5643 GCA_963530895.1 uncultured Flavobacteriaceae bacterium
ACGATAGATGATGACGGCTGCCCTAGAACGAGAGCCATGCTTCTGAAAAGCTACAGCAAAGAAGGTTTTGTGTTTTATACCAATTATAATAGTAAAAAAGGGAAATCTATTGACAAGAACAAGGTGGCTTGTCTCTATTTCTTTTGGCCAGCTCTAGAACGCCAAGTGATGATAAAAGCAAGGCTGGAAAAAGTTTCGCCAGAAATGTCTGATGAATATTTTGCATCAAGACCTAGGGGAAGCAGATTAGGAGCATGGGCTTCTGAACAAGGCGAAGAAATCCCTAGCAAAGCATATTTAGCCCAAAAATTACAAGATTTAGAAAAAGAATTCGAAGGGAAAGAAGTGACACGACCTCCACACTGGGGAGGGTATCTTGCCAAGCCGTATGAAATAGAATTTTGGCAGGGAAGACCTAACCGTCTGCATGACAGAATAGTGTATCAGTTCCAAGATGGTAAGTGGAAAACATCAAGATTAGCTCCTTAATAAGGGGCTTTTTTAGTTAAGAAAAACATCTATCAGCCCTTCTGGAAGTTCCATTTTGATGAATTTTTTATCTCTATTTACTTCTAAAATCCATTCTTTTACGATAGGAATGATGACTTCTTTCTGTGCTAGGTCCAAAATGAAATAATGTTGAGCGGTCTGGTCATTTACAGAAACGATGTTTCCGCAGGTTTTTCCATCTTTTTCTAAAATTTCAAAACCAATAACTTCGTGATAATAAAACTGATTTCCACTCAATTTTGGAAGTGTAGAAAGCGGAAGAAATACATTCTTGCCAATAAGCTGTTCCACCAGCGCTTCTGAGGAGTTTTTGAAAAGAATATTGAGAGAATCTTGTTTACTCCAAATGATTTTTTCAATAAAAAACGGAACCAATAGTCCGTTGATTTCAACGAATATTGATTCCAATTTTTTATAAATTTCGGGTTGGTCTGTATCTAATTTCAAAATCAGATTTCCCGAAAGACCGTGCTTACGAGTAATTTTGCCTAAAAAATAGCAATCTTCTTTTTGCATCGGTAAGTTTTTTTTAAGCTTCAGTTTCTTCAGCAGGTGCATCTCCTTCAGCTTCTACAGCAGGAGCTTCTTCTACTGGTGCTTCAGCAGCCTCAGCAGCAGCTTTTGCTTCTTCTTCAGCTTGTTTTTTAGCGTTGATTCTTGCTTCATTAGCTTTGTTTTCAGCGTCTAAAGCAGCTTTTTTAGCATCATCTTTAGATTTAGCTAAACCATCTTTTTTACCTTGGATTTTAGCTTCTTTTTCAGCTAACCAAGTGTTAAATCTTTTTTCAGCTTCAGCTTCACTGAAAGCTCCTTTAGCTACACCACCTTGAAGGTGTTTTTTGTAAAGAGCACCTTTGTAAGAAAGGATAGCTCTAGCAGTGTCTGTAGGCTGAGCACCATTGTTCAACCATTTTACTGCAGCATCCACATCTAGTTCGATAGTTGCTGGATTAGTGATAGGATTGTAAGTTCCAAGTTTTGCGATGAATCTACCATCTCTTCTTGCTCTAGAATCTGCTACCACAATGTGAAAGAAAGGTTTTCCTTTTTTTCCGTGTCTTTGTAATCTAATTTTTACTGACATAATTAAAATTGATTTAGTGGGAACTCGTCCCTGTTAATATTTTTTTAAGTCCGCAAATGTAACAAATAAAATTGAAAGTATAAACTTTTTTAGTCAAGAAAGTTTTATATTTTCTCTTTTTGGTTAATTTAGCTTTATGGTTTTGTATAGATAAGTGATAATCAGTGTATAACAAATAATTCCACAACCAAGAGCTATCAGTATGCTTTTGAGAAGGCTGTAATTTAGCATGTATAAATAATAATTTGCTGGAACAGCGGTGGAAAGCGCACCAAGAATTCCATATACAGCTCCGTGTACAGCGCTCTTTTTTTGGGGTGCAATCTCCATTCCACAAAAAGGACAATTCCATTTACTAAAATTAGAAAGGAGAAGAAGTTTTTTTATTTGTTGCTTTTTACTGCAATGAGGGCAAATGAAATTTTGGTTTTTCATGTTTTATTTATTCTTTTCTTTCAGTTCTTCTTTGTCTTTATCGGAAGGGTTCCAGACTTTTATTTCAGAATTTTTGTCAATTCCAGAAAGCACCTGCACATTGATACCATCGCTGGCTCCTAGTTTTACAAAAACCTTTTTAAACGAACCATTACCCTGTTTTACCTCCACAAAAGGAACATCTTTTCCGTTCACTTTTTCGTATTGGATAAGAGATTCATCCAGAAGAAGAGCGTTTTTCTGTGAACTGAGGATAATTTCTCCATTTGCAGAAAATCCTGCGCGAATGTATTCATTATTAGGGTTAGACACATCGCCTTTTATTGGGAATTTTATAGTTCCGCTTTCTTCTGTTCCTTTTGGTGCAATGAGAGTCACTTTCCCTGAGAAAGACTTGTTCTGGAGGGCACCTATTATTACATTCATATTCATGCCTTCTTTTATTTTTCCTGCCTGTGCTTCATCTATTTTTCCTTCAAAAATGAGTGAATTTAGGTCTGCGATGGAGCAAATGGTAGTTCCCGCATTGAAGGAATTGGCCTCTATCACTTGGTTTCCTATTTTCACAGGAACTTCTAGGACGGTGCCGCTTGCTTTGGAACGAATTTGAGTTGTAGCCATGCTTTGTAGCTCAGGAGTAGCGCCAGTTCTGGCAATTTGCAAATTTTTTTGTGCAGTGGAAAATTGCTGTTGGGCATTTTTCACATTTTGTTCGGCGCTGTAGAGCTGCTGCTGGGAGGTTAGAAACTCTTGCTTGGAGATAACGCCTTGTTTATAAAGGCTTTCCTGCATCGCAAACTGCTGTTTTTGATTGGCAAGATTGGTTCTTGCATTGTTTATTTGGAGTTGGGCATTGCTTACCTGCTGCTGGGCATTGTTCACATCGGCTACGCTGGGAACGATTCTCAGCGTGGCAATGAGCTGTCCTGCTGTCACTTTGTCGCCTTCTTTCACGAGAATTTGGTCAACAATCCCAGAAATATTGGGTTTTATTTCTATTTCTTCTTTAGGAACTATTTTTCCTGTAGCCATCACTTTGTCCTCCATGTCCTGCACAGTGGGCTTTTTTGTGAGAAATTCCTTGCTCTCATCAGAATTGGATTTTATCAAATACATTACAGTTGATCCCAGTAGAGCAACAGCAACTAATCCAAGAATGACATAAATTATCTTTTTCATTATTTTTTTATATTTAAAATTCAACTTTATTATTCACTTCTTAATGCATCTATCGGGCGGATGCTTATGGCTCTTTGCGCAGGAATCATACCTATTATCAGTCCGAGGAAAACCATTATCGCCATTGCTCCGAATACATTTCCGTAATTAACAGTAGGATTGTAAAACGGAAATTCATCCTGATTCTGGGTAGCAAGGCCTAAAAGCATCAGAATCAGCATCCCCAGTATAAATCCAGCCAAACCAGAGGATAAAGTAATGACCACGCTTTCCAGTAAAATTTGGTTTCTCACTTCGGAGGGTTTTGCTCCCAAAGCTCGGCGGATTCCTATTTCTTTGGTTCTTTCTTTCACGGTGATGAGCAGGATGTTGGATATCGCAATGACCCCAGCGATGATGGTAAGTGTCCCCACGATGATGGTCAAAAGCTGCATGCCGTTAAGGAAACCTGTGAGTTTCTTAAATTCTTTCCCAAGGTTAAAAGCCCCAAAAGCATTGGTGTCTTCGGGCGAAACTCTGTATTTGGTTTTTAGTTCGGATTTTACTTTTTCTTCCACGATGCTCACATCTGCATTGGGTTTAGAAACGATAGCTAAAAAACCGACTTTGTCGCCTTCATTAAACATTTGGGTAAAAGTAGAAAGCGGAATGAAAGCCGTTTGGTCGCTCTCTATTCCCACTCTTATTTTTATTCTGAAAACTCCTATTACATTGAAAAACACTCCTTTTATGTTGATGGATTTTCCAATCGGATTTTCACCTGCCTCGAAAAGTGTTTTGTAAATCTGCTCACCGATGACCACTACATTTTTGTTTTCGGATACATCAGAATCATTCAAGTACCTTCCGTATATCAGCTTTTTTTCAGAAATTTTATTTCCAATAGGGTAGTCGCCATTGAGGCTGTAAGTGATGCTTTTCCCTCCTCTCGTCATCAGCACTCCTGCTGTTCCAAAATTTCCCTTTGAGTTTTGTGGAGCGATGTAGTCTATTTCAGGGATTTTCTTTTTTAAATATTCTATATCCGAAAGATGCGGATCTATGGTTCTGCCCTTTGGGAAGCCATCATAAGGAATCGAGGTTTCCTGCCCCCAGAGGAAAATGGAATTTGTAGCAAAACCTGAAAACAACTTATTATAGCCGTTTTCCATTCCTTTGGCTGCCCCTAAAAGCGTGACATACAGGAACATTCCCCAGCCCACACCAATCATAGTAAGGAAAGTCCTAAGTTTATTATTCCTCAGTGAATAATAAATTTCCTGCCAAGTATCTTTTTTGAAAATAATATTCATTTTGCTTCTTTTTTAATGAATTAGTATCAGCCTCTCAGCGCTTCTATTGGTTTTATTTTTGAAGCTCGGTATGCTGGGACAAAGCCTGCCACCGCCCCTGAAATGACCAAACAGACAAATGCTGAAAATATCGCTCCCCAGCCTACATTTGGGTCTAAAATGAAATACTCTCGTAAATTATTGCCAATCAGCCTCAGCGAAAGAACTCCTAAAAGAACTCCAATAATCCCCGATAAAACCGTAATTACAATGCTTTCTTGTAAGATAAGAATCACGATGCTAATAGGTCTTGCTCCTATGGCTTTTCGTATTCCTATTTCCAGAGTTCGCTCTTTCACAATATAAACCATGATGTTGCTAATGCCAATAATCCCTGCAACAAGTGTCCCAATTCCTATAAAACCTACAATGATGATGATGACGCTTAAGAACATGGTTCCGTTTTTGGTATTTTCAGCATTATTGAAAACCCAAATCGCCTGTTCATCTTCTGGTGAAACTTTTTTTCGTTCCTGAAGTTGGTTTTTTAGTTCTTCTCCGAATTGTATCGCCTCATCAGGAGAGAGTTCCATGTTATAGGTTAGAGAAATTTCGGAAATGGTATCAGAACTTTTTTTAAGTTGCTGCATCGTAGTAATGGGAATACTGATGCTTCGCTCCGCCCAGTCGCCTTGGTTATCAGAAAAAACGCCGATGACCTTGAATATAGTTCCGTTGATATTCAGTTCTTTACCGATGGGATTTCCGTTTTTGATAAGGTCGCGATGCACCATTTTGCCGATGACCGCTACATTTCTATTTTCTTTGATATCCGCAGGCGAAAGATACCGCCCATCCAAAACCGTTCTGTTTTTGATATAGACTTCCTCTTCACCAGCTCCATTTATGCCGTAGCTGCCGCTTTCTTTGCCGTATTTCACTGTCCAAAAGGTGGAATATATCGGTGAGGAATATTCTATGTTTTTTTTGTTTTCAGTGGTAACTGCCTCTAAATCATTATTATTAAAACTAATGAGCCTATCCGCCTGAAGTCCAGCATAGGCAAGGGAAGTCCGCCCAGAGGAAATAGAAATCAGGTTCTGTGCGCTTCTGAAACCGTCATTAAAGGCATTTTTTAGACCAGTTCCGATTCCAAAAAGAACA
>CAUSFO010000085.1:0-5265 GCA_963530895.1 uncultured Flavobacteriaceae bacterium
ATAATTATGATTATACAAATCTGTGAACTTTTTAAGTTGTGCATCAGAAATTGTAAGAACTTCTTTGAACACTATCCAGTTCATCCCTTGTGAACAAGGTGGAGTTGTAAGTGATCCTGTATAGTTATAATATTTTTTGTTGGCAGGCAACATAGCCAACGGATTTATTGTATTATTTGTAGCAACTTCTTGATTTTTAACACTTGGGAATGAATTGATATACTGAGCGAACTGAGCATTATCTGCTCCTCCTCCTTTAATCAACAACCCTAAAATAACGATAGCTCCTGTTGCCTCATTTTGGTGAACAAAATGCACTTCAAGTGGAGAGAAATTCCCATCTATAGAGTGCTCACTATGTCCATGATAATGGAATTGTTTAAGTTTATAGGCAACACCATTGTAGGTGATACTACTTTTTCCATCTGTATTAATTTGCACAGTATGCCCATTGTTCACAGCCTTAGCAGAAAATGCTGAATAATTAAAAGTAATCGCTGGAAGTGTCGCCTTTGTAGTCGCAGTAGTTACAATGTTAATCGGCGACTGAACCAATCCTGCACACTCAGAATACCCTTGATTATGCCAATTAGGATTTTCATAATCCCAGTGAGCTTGTTTAGAATCAGGAATTTGAACTTCCTCATCTCTTGAACACGCAGCGAGAGCTAAAAAAGCTCCACATAAAAGAACCTTTCTCATAATGTTATAATTTAAATTTTTGATTGTTTTAGTTTTTAAATACAAAGAAACCTTTACTTATGTTATGTTTGTTTCTTTTAATCATTGCAAATATAACTGAGGTTTTTATAAAATATTATACTTAATCATATGATAAAAATCATGTTTTCAAAAAATATTAGTTTTAAAAAAATAAATAGCTCCAAGGAAATTCCTTAGAGCTATTATTGAGGTTCCGAGCGGATTCGAACCGCTGTAGATGGTTTTGCAGACCACTGCCTAGCCGCTCGGCCACGGAACCATTTTTGAATGGTGCAAAAGTAGTAAAAGTTTTTTATTTAATCAAAATATTGATAGATATTTTTCCATTTGAAATTAACCAACTGATTATCAAACATATTAATAAATCTATTTTTACTTTTAAAATAAATTTGACTTCTATTATGCTCTATTTTTCCGATATTTGGCGAGTAAAATAGGCGGAAGCAGACTTTAAATTAACTTTTTTCAGGAAAATGAATTACATCAGCGTAGAAAACCTTACCAAAACATATGGCATCGTTACTTTATTTGAGGATATTTCTTTTAATATCAATGAAGGGGACAAAATCGCCATCGTTGCCAAAAACGGAAGCGGAAAAACTACTTTGCTCAATATCCTAATGAGTAAAGACTTTGCAGACAACGGGACAGTAGTCATCAATAAAGATATTCAAGTGGTTTTATTTGACCAAGAAATACACTTTGAGAGCGGACAGACCATCACAGAATTTATCATGAGTCTAGATTCGCCGCCTATGCAGGCATTGAGAAATTACCAAAAATCACTAACTTCTGATGATTCAGAATTTATGGAGCAGGCGTTCATAGAAATGGAAAACCAAAAAGCATGGGGGCTGGAAAACGAAATGAAACAAATCCTCTCTCAGCTGAAAATAACCGACCTAAACGCCAAAATGGACAATCTCTCTGGTGGACAAATAAAACGCGTAGCCCTTGCCAAACTCCTGATAGAAACGAGAGTGGAGCACAAACACACACTGCTCATCATGGATGAACCTACCAACCACCTAGATGTGGATATGGTGGAATGGCTGGAACAATACCTATCCAGAGCCATGGTTACCCTGCTTCTTGTAACGCACGACCGATATTTCCTAGATAGTGTGTGTGACATTATTTGGGAAATAGAAGACAAAAAACTCTATGTTCATCATGGTGCCTATGCCCAATATTTGGAAAACAAAAGTATAAGAGAAGAAAACCTAAATGCCACCATAGACAAAGCCAACAATCTCTACCGCAAGGAGCTGGAATGGATGCGTAGACAACCAAAAGCCAGAACCACCAAATCCAAAAGCCGTATAGAAGCCTTCTACGAAACAGAGAAAACCGCCAAAATGGACACCAAAAAACAGGAATTGGAACTGGATTTCGGAATGAAAAGACTGGGAAAAAAGATTTTGGAACTGAGAAACATCAATAAAAAATTTGGAGATAAAATTATCTTGGATAATTTCAGTTATCAGTTTCAGCGAGGCGAAAAAGTAGGCATCATAGGAAAAAACGGCGTAGGAAAATCCACCCTACTGAATATCATTCAAGGATTAGAAACCTACGACAGCGGAGAAATAGAAATAGGAGAAACTATTAAATTCGGGTATTTTTCACAAAAAGGACTTACCTACAAGGAAGACCAGCGCGTGATAGATTTCATGAAAGACATTGCGGAATATTATCCTCTTGCAAACGGGAAAAGTATCTCGGCATCACAGTTTTTGAAAATGTTTCTTTTCAATGAACAGACACAATACACCACAATTTCTAACCTGAGCGGTGGCGAAAGAAGAAGACTGTATCTGATTTCTGTCCTCTTCCAAAACCCAAATTTCCTCATCTTTGATGAGCCGACTAATGATTTAGACCTGCCTACGCTTACCGTACTAGAGAGTTTCCTCGCGCAGTTTCAGGGCTGCCTCATCATTGTTTCGCACGATAGGTATTTTATGGATAAAATTGTAGACCATTTGCTAGTTTTCGAAGGCGAAGGAAAAATCAAGGATTTCATCGGTTCTTTCACTGAATACAGAGACCAACTTGCCCAAAGCAAGAACACCAAGAAAAGCGAACCTGCCAAACCGACAGAAGAAAAACAAACTAAAAATACCAATTCCAAAAGGAAACTCAGCTTCAAGGAGCAAAAGGAATTGGAAAACATAGAAAAAGAAATGCCCGTTTTAAAGAAAAAACAAGATGAAATTTTAGAAAAACTGAATAATGAAACTGATTACAGCATTATTTCTGAACTTTCGCAGGAGCTGGAAGAAACCACCAGCCAATTAGAAGCCCACGAAATGCGCTGGCTGGAATTACAAGAAATTTTAGAGTAATATACTTTTCTATAAAAATAAAATCCCGCTGCTGTTTAGCAAGCGGGATTTTTTATTTAGAAATGGAATGGATTATTTACCTCCGTCCATTTTCTTTTTCAATTCTGCAAGAGCATCAATGTCTCCAAGAGTTGTTTTTTCTTCGCTTGAAGAAGACTTAGCTGCAGCTTCTTTTACATTTTTCTTTTCTTCATCTCTGAAAAGACCTGTGTGAGAAACTACTACTCTCTTGAATTCTTTGTTGAACTCAATTACTTTAAACTGAGCTTCTTCTCCTTTCTTGATTTTAGAACCATCTTCTTTTTCTAACAATCTTGAAGGACAGAATGCTTCTACTTCTGCATCTTCGAACTGAACCTGAGCTCCTTTATCGAAAACATCTACTGCAGTTCCTGTATGTACAGTTCCTTCAGCGTATTTAGATTCGTATTTGTCCCAAGGGTTTTCAGTCAATTGTTTGTGTCCAAGAGAAAGTCTTCTAGCTTCTGTATCAAGTTCTAGAACTACTACATCTAGTTTATCTCCTACAGCGCAGAACTCAGATGGATGCTTGATTTTCTTAGTCCAAGAAAGGTCAGAGATGTAGATAAGTCCGTCTATCCCTTCTTCTAATTCTACAAACACACCGAAGTTAGTAAAGTTTCTAACAGTTCCTTTGTGTTTAGAACCTACTGGATATTTAGACTGGATGTCAGCCCATGGATCTGGAGTCAATTGCTTGATACCCAATGAAATTTTTCTTTCATCTTTATCCAAAGTAAGCACTACTGCTTCTACCTCATCACCGATTTTCACGAAATCTCCTGCACTTCTAAGGTGAGTAGACCAAGACATTTCAGAAACATGGATAAGTCCTTCTACACCTGGAGCGATTTCTACGAAAGCACCGTAGTCAGCAAGAACTACTACTTTTCCTTTTACTTTGTCTCCTACTTTTAGGTCAGCAGAAAGAGCTTCCCACGGATGTGGTTCTAGCTGTTTCATACCGAGCTGAATTCTTGTTTTCTCATCATCGAAATCAAGGATTACCACTTTTACAGTTTGTCCTTCAGAAAGGAATTCTGATGGGTGGTTTACTCTTGACCAAGAAAGATCTGTGATGTGGATAAGTCCATCTACACCACCAAGGTCGATGAATACTCCGTAAGAAGTAATGTTTTTAACAGTTCCTTCTAGAACTTGTCCTTTCTCTAATTGAGAAATGATTTCTTTTTTCTGTCCTTCGATATCAGCTTCGATAAGAGCTTTGTGAGAAACTACCACATTTTTGAACTCTGGGTTGATTTTCACTACTTTGAACTCCATCGTTTTTCCTACGAATTGGTCGTAGTCTTTGATAGGCTTCACATCGATCTGAGAACCTGGTAAGAATGCTTCGATACCGAAAACATCTACGATCATACCACCTTTTGTTCTAGACTTCACGAAACCATTTACGATTTCACCAGACTGGTGGTATTCATTTACTTTATCCCAAGCTTTCAGCGTTCTTGCTTTTTTGTGAGAAAGCTGAAGCTGACCTGTTTTGTCTTCTCTTCTGTCTACCATTACTTCCACTTCATCACCTACTTTTAGGCCAGAGTTGTAACGGAATTCGTTGAGAGAAATCACTCCCTCAGACTTGAAGTTGATGTCTACGATAGCTTCTTTGTCTGTAAGTCTTACCACTTTCCCGATGATTACATCAGATTCGGAAAGGTCGTTCAAAGAACCTTTGTAGATTTCTTCTAATTCATTTTTTTCTTTTCTGTCCTCAGCGTTAAGACCAGACTCAAAAGAATCCCAGTCAAACTGCTCTGGAGCCACATTTTGGTTCATAAGAACCTCTTCTTGTTTTGACATAAAAATATCACTTTGTATTCCTTTTTTCTCAGTATTGGCGGTGCGTGGGACTGAAAAATCAGGAAGAAGTTAAGTATAAATTTTCTCTGTTTTCGCCAAAATTTCCCACAAAAACGCTGCAAAGATAATCTTTTTTTTGAATTAAAGCTTTAATAATCAAAGTTTTTCTTTTTTTTATTTAAATCCATTTTCAAAAAAGTTGTTTTTTCTTGGTTTTAGAATTTAAATCATTGAAAAACAAATTATTTCTAAAAACTCTACTCTTACACTCCAAAAAAACCATATAAACAAGCGTTTTTTCTATTTTAATGAAAAAATATTGTAAAAAATTTTTAAATTTGTACGAATAATT
>CAUSFO010000086.1:0-5150 GCA_963530895.1 uncultured Flavobacteriaceae bacterium
CGCCCAAATTATATTGAGCCTCTACATCTCCCTGCTCAGCTTTTTTCATTAGGTCATTTATATTTTCTTGCTGGGTACAGCTTATAGCAAAACATGATAACAGTAGAAATACAATATATTTCCTCATTTTATTAAAATTTTTAGTCGTTTTATTCCTACTCTTTTTCAGGCTTTTCGGATATCGCCTTTTATTTTAGAAACTAGCAGAAAAATTATTTAGTAATCTTTCTATATTTTCTTTGCCTACGGGATTTTGGCTGTGAACGGAGAATTTTGGGAGCGGTAGATTGTGCTCTATGCAGTATTCTACCAGATATTTGGCGCAGTCATATCCAGACTCATCTTCGCCTAGATCATGGTCAAAAGAAATAAAATCAGGCAAGCCGTTTTGTGTAATATATTCTACAAAATCTGCATAATTATACACTCTGTCAAAGCCTTCTGGAGTTACTCGTAAATCATCTAAGTATAGTTTTTTCATATATAAATAGTTTTAAATTTTTGTTAGGAATTAGAAACCAGCTACAGAAAATAGTTGGTTTATTTATTGAGAAAGATAATGTCAGCACACACATGGGAAAAAGCAAAATCATCTAAACATAAAATATGTTGTGCGAAACCCTGCACAACAGACGAATTATACACATATTTTTGAGCGAAAAACATGGCTTGTTTAACTTTTTTAAAACCAAGCAGATATATAAAATATAAAAGGATAAAAAGAGTTTTTCAGAGGGATAAATTATATGAAAAAGGTCATAAGTAGCAACATTTATTGAAAAAGTATTATATTTGCTCCCTTAAAAAATATAATAAAAATGAATAAAAAGTTGTTTAGCATAATGTTTTTAGGAACATTAGCTATTTTTTCTGCTCAAGAAAAACAGATAGATGAGGTGCTTATTCAAGGAAAATTCTTTGAAACACCCTACCAAAAGGTCAATGAAAACATAGTAGTCATCCAGCATAAAGAAATAGAGCAATCGCCTGCCAAGAGTATAGATGAACTCCTACAGCAGTACACAGGAGTGGATATCAGAAAAAGAGGCGGAAATGGAGTTTTGTCCGATATCTCTATCCGTGGAGGGTCTTATGACCAAGTTTTGATTTTGGTGAATGGCATCCGTATGAACGACAGCCAGACAGGTCATAATAGTTTCAATATTCCTATAGACCTATCTAATGTAGAGCAGATAGAAATCGTAAAAGGCCCTGCTGCAAGGCGTTTTGGGAATAATGCCTATGCAGGAGTTATCAATATCATTACTAAAACACACAAAGAAAAAACAGTAAAAATAACTGCCGAAGGTGGAGATTTTGAAGCGTATTCTTTGGGTGCAAATATCAATTTGGGCGGAGAGAAGTTTTCTCAGTCTTTACAGGCGAATACGGCTTATTCCTCAGGATACCGCTATAATACAGACTATCAGGTAAGAAATGTTTTTTATCAAAATCAACTTGATATTAAAAACGGAAAAGTGGGAATTCAGGCTGGTTTCAGCGAAAAGAAATTCGGTTCAAATGGCTTCTATGGCTCTTCTGCCGACCAATACGAAGAAACACAGGCATCTATCGTAAGTATGGCATACAGACAAAAATTAGGAAACTGGGGACTGAATGCCAATGCCTACTGGCGTAGAGGGCAGGACATGTATCTATGGAGAAGATATAATCCTGCCGCATACAGAAATATGCACATTGGGAATAATGTGGGAGGGCAGCTAAATGCCAATTATCAATCTGTAATAGGAACTACGGGACTTGGGGTAGAACTTAGAAAAGAGTTTTTAGCGAGTAATAACTTGGGGCATAGAAACCGCTTTTTGACTCAGGTTTTCTTTGAACATCATTTCTCTTTTTTTAGTGAAAAATTGCAGATTGTCCCTGGGATTTCTTGGGCAAATTATGACACAGTAGGGAATTTCTTCTACCCAGGTGTAGATGTAGGATTTAATTTTAATGAAAATAATAAAATCTACGCCAATGTAGCAAAAGTCAATAGAATTCCTACTTTTACTGAACTATATTACTCTGATGCAGGAAATATAGGAGATGCTGATTTAAAGCCAGAAAGTGCGATTTCTTCAGAGGTGGGCTATCGTTATCAAAATCCTAAAATCACAGCGAAAGTGAGTGGTTTTATGAGAAATTCTAGCAATGCCCTAGACTGGGTAAGAAATACATCCGCTGAAAAATGGGCATCAAAAAATATAGGAGATATCAATCTGAAAGGGGTAGAAGTGGAGTTTAGCCATAGACCTATGGATTGGTTCAGTTATTCTGCGGGATATACTTATATTGATAATAAGAGAGAAACCGAAGGCTATGCATTCTCTAAATATGCACTAGAAAACCTGAAACACCAGCTGGTGGGTAAAGTAGAGGCTAGATTTTTGAAATATTTTTCTAATCAGTTGATTTATAGATATAACCAAAGATTGGATTTCCTAAGTTATCATCTACTGGATTATAAAATTTCTTTCAAGAGAAATGGACTAGACATTTATGGATTAATCAATAATGTGACCAATACCCAATATGAAGAAATAGCGCTGGTTCCGCTTCCTAAAAGATGGTTCCATGTAGGAATTTCTTACACTATAAAAATGAACTAAAAACAATAAATCGTGCCGAAAGGCACGATTTATTTTATTTTTTAAAATCCAAATTGTATTTCAAGTTAGAATATCCACTGATGCTGGCTTTTAGTGAGCCTACGAGGAGTTTTGCCTCCATCTCTACAGGAATATGGTTTTGGTCATTGGTTACCCACATGGTTACTCCTTCTTTTTCTTTGAATATTCTCCCGCTCTGTACAGATGGAACTATTTTAAGACATTCTATTTTCCCAAATTTGGTTTTCTTTTTTTCTACGCCTACTATTTTCAGCATGAAAGGATAGGTTTCGTCATCTATCCAGACAGTCAGTTTCACTTGGTTTCCTACTTTTAGTTTGCTGCTGTCCATATTTCTTAGGTGATAGAAAGCGGAAAGCATATCTTGTATTCCCTCAAAAGTGTTGAAATTTCGTGAGTTTTTTTTGAGTTTGTCATACAGAACCAAAGTCTTGTTATCGTGATTAAAAGTCGTTTCATAATGTCTTCTGTAGCTTCCTTCGGAGATGTTTCTTACATAGAAGCTGGGTAGTCCAGTCGCCAGATCTATATAGCTTTCATAGATATCATTTACTTTGAAAAAAGTATTGACTATCCCTGTGCTTTTCCCTACTCCTATCACACGAAGATGGTCTTTACCTTTGTAATTTACTTGGCTAGTGGTAAGTTCTGCCGTTCCCGCATTGATGAATCCGTAGTGTATTCTGTATGATATTTTCTCTCCGTTGTTAATGTGATTCAGCTGTGCCGAGACCATAGCTGAAACCCAAAGCATAAACATTGCAAAAATCTTATTCATAGTTTTTTATTTAATATTCCTAATTGATAGACAAATATTTTGCCAAACTTTTTTTTTCTTATTTCTTACTTTCCTCTTTTACAAATTCTTCTATTTCCGAAGAGAGGAAAGGCGTTCCTTTTATCTTGTTAAAAGGGATGCATTTTATCTGATATTCATCTTGTATCAGGTGGATGAGCTGTCCATTATTGATTTCAGGGATAATGATTTTTTTAAACTTGCCTAGTTTTTCCCCTAAATCCTGTGGAAACGGCGCCAAATTTCTTAATTGAAGATGAGCAACAGAAACATTGTCCTGAAGCAGATTTTTTACCGCATCGCGGATGCTTCCATACGAAGATCCCCATGAAAGTATCAGAATATCAGTGTTTTCCTTGCCTTGGTCAAGGGTAAGCGGCACATAAGAATGTTTGATATTTTGAAACTTCTCAGCTCTTAATTTGACCATTTTTTGGTGATTTTCAGCATCATAGCTTACATTTCCCGTGTTTTCCTGCTTTTCTAATCCTCCTACGATGTGTTCCTTTCCTTTAGTGCCGGGAACGGCTATTTTTCTTGAAAGATTAGCTTCTCTTAGATACGGCAGATATTCGTTTTCATCAGGTTCTTTTATGAAAGGCGATTGGATTTTTGGTAAATTTTCAAAATTCGGAATCAGCCAAGGTTCGGTTCCGTTTCCTAAATATCCATCTGAAAGAAGAATGACAGGCGTGGTGTATTCCAAAGCGATTTTCGCAGCCTCAAAAGCAGCCTCAAAGCAGTCAGAAGGCGACTGTGGCGCTATTACAGGAATGGGCGCTTCGCCGTTTCTTCCATGCACGGCTTGGAGCAGGTCGGCCTGTTCAGTCTTTGTAGGAAGTCCAGTGGAAGGTCCTCCTCGCTGTACATTTATAATGACCATGGGCAGTTCCAGCATAAAGCCTAATCCCAGCCCTTCTGTTTTTAGTGCCATTCCAGGGCCTGAAGTAGCAGTCACTCCTAAATCCCCAGCAAAGGAAGCCCCTATGATAGAGGTCATGGCAGCGATTTCATCTTCCGCCTGAAAAGTCTTGACACCCAGTGGCTTGTATTTAGCTAAATGATGTAGAATGTCCGATGCAGGAGTGATGGGATATCCGCCGTAGAAAACTTCCAAACCAGCTTTTTGTGCAGCTGATAAAATCCCTAAAACCACAGCTTCATTCCCTGAAATACTTCTGTAAGTTCCTTCCTGCATTTCAGCTTTTTCTACGGAATACCGCTCTGTGAAAATTTCTGCAATTTCACCGTATTGATATCCAGTTTTTAGAACGCTGAGGTTGGCATCTCGGATTTCTGGTTTCTTTGAGAAATATTCTTCAATATGTTGTTTGGTTTGCTCTATATCTTTGGAAAACAGCCAGTAGATGAACCCAAGAGCAAACATATTTTTAGACCTGTCTTTTTCTTTTTGAGAAAGAGAAGTCTCTTTCAAGGCTTCCATGGTGTTTTTGGTAATGTCAATTTCATAAACCGTAAAATCGCCCGATAGAGCCTCTAATGGAGAAGCCTCTAATGGAGAAGCCTCATAACCAGCTAAGTTTAGGTTTTTTCTATCAAAACCAGCAGAATTACATATGATGATTCCAGCTTCTTTTACTTTGCTGATGTTTTTCTTTAGGGCGGCAGCGTTCATTGCGACCAGAACATCACAAGTATCACCAGGAGAGTTGATTTCCTTACTACCAAAATGAATCTGAAACCCAGACACTCCTGCT
>CAUSFO010000087.1:0-5009 GCA_963530895.1 uncultured Flavobacteriaceae bacterium
GATAATGTTGTTTTCTGAATAAAGATAACGAAACACAAAAGAATATTTTTTCATCAAAACATATCCTGCCTGTGAGATAAAATAATCCATTGGTTTCAGATGCTGATTTCCAGAACTCCACACATCGGTCTGCTCCACCATGATGGTAGGGTCATAGCTGAAAAAAGAAGGTCTGGTAAATCGTTTGGAAGCGTGAAGATAAAAAGTGTGGTTTTTATTATGTGTGTATGTAACTGTTGCTGAAGGCAGAAATTTATTATAATTCACCCTGCCGTCTAATCCTTTATTCGTTTGAAAATCAGCAGCAGTATATTCATTTCTTAATCCCAAATTATACTTTAATTTTCCTTTGGACAAAGAATAATTGAGATAAGCAGAATATATATTTTCATTGAAATAAAAATTCTGTGAGCGGCTGTCTATAAAAGTATCAAAACTATAATAATCAGCCGTATTTCTATTGTCGCTGTTGGAATATTTTACCCCAAATGAAAATTTGTTCTGTTCATTGATTTTTTTAGTGTAATCTGCCGAAGCTGTAAAGATTTTATAATCTAATCTGCCGTTTTGGGTATAATTTTCTGAATTTAAAAATATACCATTTGTATAAAAATCATTATAACTCCTGAACGGATTATAAAACTTCTCCAAAGCATAGTCGGCATTGATAGTCAGCTCATCATCTTTATCCGATGAAAAGTCATACTGCAAGGAAAAAGTATGCGTTTTATCTTTAGTTTCAGAAAAATTATTAATAAAAGAAGTTCCTGAACTGAATAAAGTCTGAGTTTTGTAGTGATAAACATAGTTTTTATCCAAATCCATATCAGCTGTATAGTTGTAAAGGAAACTCAACTTATGTTTATCATTAAAATCATAATCCAAATTAAAGGTTGCATTATTCCCAAAACGCTTGGTTTTGCCTCCATATTCGCCCTCTCTGGTCAGCTGGTCAGTCCATTTTTGAAGGGAGTTTCCTTTCGCATCAGAATATTTTATGAAATAATCTCCAGATGCATAAACTCTGAGTTTCCCAAAGGTTGCCATATAGTTTGCATTGCTGTTATGCCCAAATTTATCGTTATAATAAACACCTGTTCCCAGCCCAAGAACCTGCCCTTCCACTTTTTTAGTTGTAATGATAATCTGCGCTGTGTAGCGGCTGTCCATAGAAGCATCTGGAGTATCGTTTATCTCTATACTCTTTATGGTTTTGGCATCCAAAGAAGACAGAAAAGTATCAAACTGGTCAGGGCTTATTTTGACTTCTTTTTTGTTAAGAATGATTTGTATTTTGTCACTTCCCAAAATTTTCAGCCCATTGGAATAGCTGACATTTGGAGAAAATTTTATAATTTCAGAAACATTCTCTTTCTGCTCCAGCATTGTCCCTGAAACATTTAGTTGGTATCCTTTTAAAGTCTGTGCTACAGACTGTTTCTTTATTATAGAAACTTCTTTTATCTCTGTAACTTTCACAGAATCTTTTTTCTCCTGTGCTAAAAACACAGCAGGAATCAGCCCAATGAAATAAAATGTTTTCTTCATTCTTTTTTGTCCAAATATAAATAAAAAATCAGGAATCTCATTCTGAGATTCCTGACTTTATTCTTTTATAATCTTAAATATTAAGATTATCTGCAGAAAGGAAGGGATTCGAACCCTCGATACGGTTACCCGTATACCACCTTTCCAGGGTGGCCTCTTCAACCACTCGAGCACCTTTCTATTAATTTTGCAAATGTATAAAATAATTTTTAATTACAAGACATCTCCCCTCTCAAATTTTTAGAAAACTGCTGGGAAAAACTTCCTATATATTTAGGATTGTCTATCAGATGCATCGCCTTTGTCAAAGCACTTTCTATAGTGATATCTCCACCGCTGATGGCATTGATTTTAGAAAAAACATTGCTGTTTTCATACTTCCCTAAACTCACACCGCCCGATGGACATTGGCTTATCACGACGATATCTATATTCTTACTACGTATTTTCTGCAAAATTTCTAGCGTTTTGGCATCTCCAAAAATCGTTCCTGAACCGAAAACTTGGATAATCAAAACCTTTACAGCATCTATTTTTAGTAAATATTCCAAATTCATCCCTGGGAAAATCCTACACAAATGCACACTGGTACTCAGATGATAGTCCACAGAAAACTTTTTATCCTGCTGAGGGCGGTAGAGATAACTTTCTTTAATGTTTAAAAACACGCCTGATTTACCCAAAATAGGATAATTAGGGCTTTGGAAGGCATCAAAGTTTTCCGAACTATACTTTATACTTCTATTTCCGCGCAGGAGCTGATGCTCAAAATACAAAGCCACTTCCTGAATAACCGCCTCATTCTCTTTATACAAACTTGCATAATAAAGACTCGTCAGCAGGTTTTCTTTGGCATCTGTGCGCAGGTCTCCTATTGGCAACTGAGAACCTGTCAAAATCACTGGTTTGCGCAGTCCTTTCAGCATGAAACTCAGCGCCGAAGAGGTGTAAGCCATCGTATCCGTGCCGTGCAGAATAAGAAATCCATCGTATTTTTCATACTCAGCCTCTATCACTTCTGCTATCGCTCTCCATTTTTCAGGGCCGATGTCCGAGCTGTCTAATGGCGGTGAAAACGAATGAATGTAAGTATCGCAGTCCAACAGCTTGATTTCAGGCAGCTTGTCAAAAATCAAATCAAAATCAAAGGGCTTGAGACTACCCGTATTGTAGTCTTTTTCCATCCCAATGGTGCCGCCTGTGTAGATAATCAGAACTTTTCTTTTCATGGATTAAATTTTGTCAAAAATAACGGAATTTAAATTCAAAACAAACTCCTCCAAATTCTTTTTCCACATTTTAGGATTATTTTTAGAAAAATATAGCAATACAGAGGGCTTTTCAGACACAAAACAAGCATAACTCTTTTCCATTGGTAAAACTTTCAAATCATCCATTCCTTCAAAACCCAAAGTAAGCGATTTATTCGGCTCATAAAGCTGATTGATCACCCAATACCCTGATATATCCAGCTCGTTTCCTTCCAGCTCCTCTGAAACTTCCCAATGATGCTCGTTTAGTTTCTTTCTTAAATCTTCTATATGACTGTTCATTATCTTTTTAGCAGACTTATTATCTCTTTAGATTTATTCTTATCGTGGTATTCTTCTGTGGCATAGTGTTTTGCATCATACCCAAAGTCATTTTTCACACTTATTTCAGCGCCATTTTCTAAAAGAATTTCAATAATATCAAGATTTCCATGAATACAGGCGTTTTGGATAGGAGTAAAATTCAGTTCTCCCTGCTGATTTACATCTGCTCCGTTTTTTATCAGCAAAATAACATCTTCCTTAGACTGAGAATTAACCGCCAAGTTTAACAGTGTTTCCCCCATCGTGCCTAAATCATGGACGGAAGTAATGGGACTACAATCCAAAAAACTAGGAAAATCCTGATATTTTGAAAAAAGTTTTGTCAAAAATTCATCCATTTGCTCCAAATAATTTTTCACTTATAAAATCACTTAATTTCATAAGTTTTTAGTTCAATTCAAACTAATTTAAAAGCAGACTATTTATATTTTCTGGCTTTCGTACCCACTCCACATTATACACAAAATCAGCACTTTCCATAGTTTCCACTACTTCCAAAGACTGGGCTTTTGCTTTTATTTTTAATATTTCTCCTACGGAAATTTTTGCTGAAAGTTTTTTGAGTAAAGTCTCTACATCCTCGAAACAAAGACTCCATATCGTCTGCCCTACAAATGGCTGTTCCAGCCAGATAATTTTCTGTTCCGATACATCCAAAACCCCTAAAACCAAGCCTTTTTGTAAAGGTTGAGAAATTCGTATCTGGTGAATCACACACGATGGGTCATAGGCAACTCCGCTTCGTTCAGAGACTTTCATTTTATGTTTTGAATCCATCCAGCCTACTACCAAATTAGAAGTGATACTCCCCAAACTATACGCACTACAAGTGAATACAACATACTTCCCGCCTGCTTTTTGTAAGGCACTGATATCCAAATCTATATATTCCGCCGTTCCGATTTTATTAGGAATAGAGCGAATATCCCCACTGTGTTTACAGCCTAATAGACTGAGATTAGAATAGTTACACACTTCTCGCTCATTCTGATAAATGATACTGCATGACAAATCCATATCCATATGCTGGGCTGGCAGATCCTTCCCCCACTGCATAAAAAGCCTTATTTTATCGCCTTCTAATGGAAATGTTTCTCCCATCAAAGTCGGATTAAAATCCTGCAAATTTTGGCTTCTGTCTCCTATCGGAAGCGGAATTTCGTAGAGTTTTGGGTCAATATATATTTTTTTAAATCCTGCTTCGGACTGAGAAAATCTCCTCTCTATCTCTTTCAAAGTAAAATCCTTTATACAAGACTGAAAACCAGCCAATTCCTCATCCGAATACAAACTCAAAAATTTATTCGCAGGAATGCTTTTTCTCGTTCCTATCGCCGTTTTTACACTGCGCTGCGCTTCCCTGTCAAAATAAATTTCCACAAAAGAATTTAGGGTAAGTAAAAACTTCATAGGAACTTCCGAGGAAACCTTTTCAAAAGCCTGCAAAGTTTCTTCTGCACCGAACCAAAGCATATTGGAAAACAACGACCTCGAAAACAAACTCGGTTTCTGCTGTAAAAGCTCAAAAGTTCTTTCTGCATCACTTTTTGAACGAAAATAATCTACTTTTCCCTGCCAGACTTCATAAACTTGATTATAAAAAACATCAAGAATGGCTTTCAACTTATCAAAGCCTTTTTTTCTACTGTATTCAGCCAAGCGAAGCGCACGGATGAAACGAACCCACATCTGGCGGTTAGGGTGCATATGTTCGGCTATTTTTTCCACCGAAAGAGGCAATTGGTTTAGCCAAACAGCAACCATTTTGGCTTCCTTTCGGGAATATTTCAGCTTCAGTTGTTCTTTCCCGACAATTTTTGCAAAAACACTCAAATCCTCTTGTCTTTGGATATGTTTGTGATTTTG
>CAUSFO010000088.1:0-4973 GCA_963530895.1 uncultured Flavobacteriaceae bacterium
AGTCAGAGAGCCTGACATTATAGGGCGGGAAGACTACAGGAACCAAACGAACAGGATACTGCTGGGCGGAAACAGAACCAAAAATACCATTGATTACCAATAGAAAATTTAAAAAGTATTTCATAAAATACCTTCTTCTTATGGTTTTACTTTTATTTCCTCTATTGTTATTATTTTCAAAAGTATCGTTTTGTTTCATTTTGTAGTACTGTTTTATAAACCTATATCCCATTAGGTGTCGCCTAATGGGGTAATAGATTATTTAAGCTCATATTCGATTATTTTCTCTGCTCCTGAAGTCTGTCCAGGTAAAACATATTTTATTTTTGCCCTGTATTTTTGTTTAGGAATTACTCCAAAATCAGATTCTAAGAGTTGATTTATTTTTACAGGTCTTGCTTCTGCAGAAGTGTCAATATATTTATTGGCAGCTTTAGAAACTAATTCATACCAGTCAATTTTATAATATCTGAACAGGTCATACTGATATGGGAAGGTGTGTTTTAATAGAGCATTTCCTTCACCAGAATTCAAGAAAGTAATGTACGAATTAAATATAGGCATTGCTTTTACAGGAGGAATTCCTGCAAAATCCTTATCATCATCTGCTCTGCTTAGCACAAGCTGGTCTAACGGATAATCGTCATAAAACAGCATTTTGAACTTTTGCGCAAAAGAATCATCCATTAAAGCAGCAACTTCGACAAGAGGTTTTCCATCTGTATATTTTGTTCCTTGAAGCTCTACAATATCGAAATACTCATCAGCATTCATGTTGTTTTGAAGAAATACCAAATCGGAACTAATTCTGCCCCACATAGGTCTAAATTTCAAAGATTTAAGTTTATCTAAGAATGTATAATGTCTACTTGTTCTAAAAGTGAAAGAAAGTCTTTCTATTTCTCCATTTTTAGATAGATTTTGTGCCTTTTTGGTTTCAGTGGTTACAGAAACAGCAGATTCTTCTTCACTTTCTTCCGTTTTTCTAGTTTCTATTAAAGTTTCATTATTAGTTGCTCCTCCTTTTGTGTTTTTGGCAATAAGAGCAAAAGTATAATCTTTTTCTTTATCTAGCTTAGGAATACTGAAATGAATAGTATTAGCATTATTGTCGTAAGAAAAATCATTTTCAATAGGTTTCTCCGCTGCAAACTTGCTGATGGTTTTCCAGCTAGGATCATCAAATAAATAATCTTGTCCTCTCTTAAGTTTAATATATCCTTTGTTTGATTCCTTTGTGTAGAAATTATGTTGTTCTACCACAGGGTAGCCATATTGAATGTTTGAAAGTGGAATGCTGCTAGGAGCAGTTCCTGTTGTGAAAATTCTTTCTTCAGTTTCTGTAGCTTTTTTTCCATCAAGCATGATCGTTTCATAGATACCTCCTTTTTTCTCCATAAAACTTACCTGAGCTATAGCTTTGAGGGTTTTATTAGGAGGAAGAATATCTGTAGATATAAAATTAGCTCCATCTTTAGAAGAAGTATATTCTATATTTCCGATGATTTCTTTACCAGATTCATCTACAATGGTCATTTTTTCCAAGATAATCTTGTAAGTGTGGTCTCCATCATCTTCAGGAATTACGATAGGTTCATTTACCCTCATAGCAAAAGTTGCCTGCGGTATAGCAAAAACATCAATATTCTTATCATTATTTCTTGGTGTAAGGTCTGTGATGATTTTCATACCTCCGAGAACTGAAGCTTTTTCAAGTTTACATTCTTCTCCAAACTCAAGTTTAAAGCGGAATCTACCTTTAATGAGACCTCCAAGTAAATTATAGTAACCACCCAAATAACCTCTTACCCAGAAAGGGTTAGGTCCTCTAGCCTGAAGAAGGGCAGCCACTCCAGCTTTTATAATTGGAATTTTCTTTTTGATAAACCAAAGTTTTATTTTAATACCCAATTCTCCTTGTAGGTAGGCATAAGCTTGTCCATTTGCGTACCAGCCATCAATACCGATATGACTTCCACCTCGGTTGGAGCATCGTGCATCTCCATAGTTTTTGAGCATTATATCTGCACCTAACCCTGCCTGAAACCTAGCATAAAGTATCAGGGCGGTCATATCTCCTGTATCAAAATTTAAATGGGCTCCAAAAGCAAAACCTTTCCCTTCTCCAAGAGCATTGAGGTTTTTCATATAGTCAGCTTCATCCAGACTTATTCCCAATATGTTAGCTACTTCTGCAGGAGGCGGAGGGCTTCCAGGGATACGGTTTCCTACCATGAAATAGCTCTTTGCTTCTAGATAGAATTTCCCAAATCCTACTTTAAGCCCGATCATATCGGTAGGGTTTCCGATGTGTAGGTACCATTCTGTTGGAGCTATATGAAGCACAGCCCATCCTGCTTTTCCATTGGGACCAACTCCTCTGATAACTCCTCCAGCCCCATTGATATTGACATCTAAATTTGCATGAAAAATATTATTATTAAAATCATAATTCATGGCTAGCTTTCCATAGATGGTAGAAGGAACACTAGCAGATAATGGATATTGTTCTTCTACATCACTGATATCTAAAACGGCTTTTAGCTTATGATCTTTAAGGGATTGTAGAAATGAAGATTGGTTAACCATTCCTTTAAAGTTCTCTTGCAGTTTTGCAAAAGGTTGTGGAGCCAGCGCAGTAATATTACTCATAATTACAGCTTCTCCTATAAAGCCGATTTGTGATAAACCTCCGTTCTTATTAGTAGAAACATTAAATCCAGCCATGAAAGAAGCTACACTATTGTTCTGAACAGCTCCATAAACACCAGCTCTTAATGCAAGCCCTACATTTTCATCAGGTTTTAGTACAATCGCCATATTTTCATAACCAGGCAGTATTGTTTTCTCTTTATCAGGGATCATTCTATAGAAAGCCCCTCCTGTGAAACCTGTAATTTTTATTCCTCCCATGATAGGAATATTCAGGTTATCTATTTTTCCTTCGAATCCCCAATATCTAAATGTACTATAACCAAAGGCAGCATTTACAGATACTTTAACTCCTTTTAAAGCAGTGATTTCTGCTTCTAATGAAGCATTGAATCCATTTCCATATAATGGATCTTTCTTCATAAGATGTAAATATCCGTTTAATTTTGCTACTCCTACATCGACATTTCTTAAGGAAAGTTTAGATAGCGTGAATCCATTATATTCCCACTTTTGTCGGTGATCACTACTAGTAATTGCTCCATGTATGATGAGACCGCCTGAAGCAGAGAATTTGTTTTCTTGTAGACCTACATGGATTTCAAAGCCTAAATCAGCTCGGTTAGCATCTGCAGAAATCACGATATTCCCAATACTCACAGGAAAACCACCAAGTCTTTGTTCTCCCTCTACCCCAAAACTTTTTGCAGTAAGAAAAGGAGCTTTAGTTTGTAGAACTAATCCTTCAAACTTAATTCCTTTAAAATGGGCATCTTTTTTTGCATCTTGATCATTAGGAGATGTATTAGCAGCTACTGTAAGTTCTCCATTCAAAATAGCTCTGGGAAGAAATTCCTGATTAACAACTCTAAGTTCTACAGCAGATCCTTTTGCAATGGTAGCTTTTGCACTCCAGATATTGAAATCAATATCATCAACTGTATTTACAGAAATTAGATATTCTTCCTCTGTAATTTGTCCTGTATATCCTAGATATTGAGGGATTTTTGAATTTTCATCTGTTGTTTTTTTCTGAATAGGAAGCTGAATTTTTCCACTTAGATTAGCTCCTACGATTTTAGAAGCAGCTAGATCAACTCCTATTTTGTCTAGAGAATATCTCCATGCATTTTCTTTGCTGGTAATGCCTTTTTCAAGTGGGAAAAGATTTTCAGCAGAAAATCTTCCTGACACACCATAATTATCAATAATTAAATTTTGTGCTGCTAATCTAACTCTAGAATTTATTTTATCCGAAGTTTTTATTTCCTGAGGAAGTCCTACTTCCAAAGCTCTTACATAAAGCCCACGCCATGATTCTGCCCCAGCAATAAGATATCCCTGCGTAGCATAATATTGAGGGAAAATGACATCAGGATCATTTCGTAGATCACTAAGGTCGAGAATAGCTTCACTTGCATAAAAAGTAAAATATCCTTTGTCTTTATGCTGAGTCTGCGAAGTAATGGCAAAAGGAGTGATGGAAACTTTAACAAGTAAGTCATTCCAATCACTAGCTTTTATAGCAAAATCTCCCCTTACTCGGTTAGGTAGAGGGAGAAGTTTTCCATTTTGTTCAACAGGGCTGAGTATGTCTCTTGAAATCTGGACATTTCCTTTTAGAGCCAACTCTTTTATACCATCACAATCAATTATCACATAAGTATTATCATTAATACTTTCTCCACTCTCCTTGTTTATATGTCCTCCTTCTAAGGTTAAGAGCCATTTATTTTTATTAAAAGGAATATGTATGTCTCCCAAAAGTGAAAGCTTAGCATCTCCTATAATTTTACCATTGTAAGAAAGTTTGATATTTTCTGCTCCAAAATATAATTTTTGTCGTCCTCCATCTATTCCCTTTTGAGGAGTAATTACTCTGGCATATACATTGATAAGAGCATATTCAGGGGTGAATTTTGCCTTGGTAACTACTATGGAATATTCTACATTCCCTTTATTCTCACGAAGCCCAACAGGAAGAGTGGTAAGTTCATTGGGGTTAATAGAATAAGCATAATTTCCACTTTGGTCTAATTCTTCAAAAGCTCCTATAGCCTTTCCTCTTTCTTTATCTTCAGAAGGAAGTTTATATTTATTCCCTTTTCCTAAATATTCCTGAAAAAAATCCTCTTTAGAAGATGGATGATATTTTATATAGTCTGAGGAATTCTTTAGGAGGGTAGAATCCTTAAAAATATTATTTGAATAAAAAAATTGAAAAAATAAAATACAAAGTATTGAGAATATAGATTTTTTCCTCATATAAAAACACATTTGCAACAAATGTAATGATATCATATTGTTGTAGAATTATCTTT
>CAUSFO010000089.1:0-4772 GCA_963530895.1 uncultured Flavobacteriaceae bacterium
TTCATAAACTTTGCTCAGCTGGTCTTCATAAAATTCAAAATAAGGAGAAGACTGATAAGCCGTTTTTATTGATTTCCAGTGTAGAGCCTGCCATCTTTCGGAATATGATATTTCTATATCTCGGAAAGCCCTTTTCCCATTGTGGTTTATTGGGATTATCAAAGGCAGTTTTCCATTTGCCCCAAAAATACAGGCTCTATTTCGGTAAGTCTGTTTTGGGAAGTTTTCCTCTTGCTCCAAAATAATCTGATTTTCCGAATTACAAAACTCAGAAAACCAAGAAATAGGAGGGAGGTAAAATATTGGTAATAAGACTGTTTGCATTTTATTTGGATTAAGGTTTTTCTAAAAGAAGACTTACCCATTCTTCTCTTTGGACTTGGTTTTTTAGAACTAAATCATGCTTTGTGCAGACTTCCAAAATGTCATTGACATCAAAGAAGCAAAGCCCCGAAAGCAGGAGTTTTCCGCCATTGTTCAAAACTGAAACATAAGTAGGAATGTCTGAAATCAAAATATTTCGGTTGATATTCGCTAAAATAATATCAAAATTTTCCTTGCCCAGATTCTCTGCTGTTCCTTGTTCTATTCGAAAATTCATCTGGTTTCTTTCTGCATTTTCTTTGGAGTTTTCCACAGCCCATTCATCAATGTCAATAGCTAAAACATCCTCTGCGCCTTTCAGCTTTGAAAAAATCGCCAAAATAGAAGTTCCACAGCCAATATCCAGTACTTTTTTACCGCTGAAATCCATATCCAGCATCTGCTGAATCATCAGGTAGGTAGTGGCGTGATGCCCTGTACCGAAGGACATTTTCGGCTGAATGATGATTTCATATGGCGTGTTTTGGCTTTCGTGAAATTCTGCGCGGATAAGCACTTTGTTTTCCACATTTATGGGCGAAAAATTTTTTTCCCATTCCTCATTCCAGTTGATATTCGGCATCTCTTGAATGGTGTAGGAAATTTTGACTTCATCATGGCTTAGCAGCCAAAGATTTTTTAGCTCATCTTCGCAGAAAGATTCCTCTGGAACATACGCCAGAATGCCGTCATTTTCTTCCGTAAAGCTGTCAAAACCAATGTTTATCAGCTCCGCCATTAGGATTTCGTTCCACGGCTGGAGCGGTTCTATTTTTATATTAAGTTCAAGATATTTTTGCATTTTTCTAAATTATAATCTGATTTGAGCCGAAACTTTTATACTAAATTTAGGCGGATTGGTTTCAAAAACGGAGCTGGTGTTGTTCAAATGGGTAAGTCTATGCACAAAATCCACTCGTAAAAACCTAAAAATATTAGAAAAACCATAACCGACTTCTATGTAAGGCTTTCCGTTTAGGCTGTTTAACGCTCCATTTGCATTGAATCTTTCCTCCAAATCTCCTATAAGATAATTGAAAGTCAGGTGATTTCTCCAATTTAATTTTTTAATCAAAGGTAACCTGTTGGTAATCAGACCTTCCAGATATTGAGTGTATTGTAGGGAAATAAATCTGTTGCTTGTAAATTCAAAGAAACGCATCATGTTAAATGAATTTCTGTTGTAAAATACAAACTCATTTCCTAAATGGTTTTCCAAAAGAGGAAAAGGAACTCGGTCTGGGATAATCCCCGCTGTGAGGGAATAGTTACCTTGTCCTAAAATTCCCATAGGGATTTTTTGCTGGACATTTAGATAAATTTTATTGTATTCAAAATTACTTCCCAAGATTCCCTTAAAGGCATGTGTAAACCTGAAAGTAACCGTAGGAGTAAAATTGTTATTCACCATTACCTGCTTGTTTTTATCGGATTGCAGAGCTTTTCTTCCCATTTTCCACTGAGTTTCAGAAATCATTTCAGTGGTCTTGAAATTATTAAAAACATTTCCATGCTCATCCGTGTAATTGATATAAGATGAATCAAACAATGGGTTAAAAGTAGAATGTCTAAGGGTAAACCTCTGAGTGATAGAGTTTACAAAATCCCTCTGAAAATAGATTTCATAATTATTCTTCCAGAAAGGTTTTCTTATCAGCATGTCACCATTTTTAGAAAATGCATCAAAAATCGCATTTTTCTTAAGTAAAAAGTTACCATACTGCAGCGCCACTTGGTCTAAATCATGCAGGGCAGAAATTCCCACCTGTGTCCATGGGTCTCGTGAAATAATGTAATCCACGCCGCCGCCGTATTTGAATTCTCTGTCCTTGAATCCATAAGACAAATATCCGCTGAAAATCCATTTTTTGCTGAATTTATGATTGGTTCTAAATCCTGCTCTCAGCCTGAATCCTTCCACATCGTTATATCCAGCCGTGTAGAGTATTGGGCCTAAATCCACTTTTCCCGCCTCATAGTAGCCTCTCAGGATAATTTCCAAAACATCTATGTAAGACTTCACCGAAGGGAGATTTTTGACTTCGTCTATCATTGCATAGACTTTTTGTTCTCTTTCCGTTATCGGTTCATGCCTGTTCTTTTCCCAGTATTCCTCATCTTTTTCGTTTGCATTTGGAAGAACAGTGATGGGTTTGCTGAATATTTTTTGGTCAAAATCTTGGTTGATTTTTATTTTTTTGCTTGAAACATGATATTTTAAAATCCCAGCCATTCCGTTTTTGCCCAGTTTCGCGGTTTCCAGTGTAACGAGGGACTTTACAGGCATGTGTATTTCGGAATCACCCACTTCTTCAAGCTCTTGGTCTACTACAATGTTATTGATGAAGTTCAGGTTAGCCGCAGAACCTATTTTCGCTGTAATTCTGAAAAGTGAATAGTTGCTGTGCGAAATCAATAAAGTCCCTTCAAAAGCCAAGTCAGAGGCTCTTTTAGGCTTAAAGTTGATTTTATAATATCCATTTTCATTGACTTGAAAATCTCTGTCCACCAGCTCAAAATCATAGTTTGAAGTGAAATTATCATTCAGTGGCGAGATGAAGTTTTTGTCTAAAATATGAATATAATTATTGTAGAAATTATATTTGATAAATGTAGAACTCATCAGCTGGGAAAACATCGCATTGTCCTCTATTCCGACACCGTCTACTTTAGTTTTTTTGATGATTTCGGCGCGCTTTTCAGGGCTTTTTTGATAATAAAAATCCGAAATATTTTCTGAGATAAAAACAGGAAGCGCCACATCATTCCCTAGGCTGTCTTTGGAAGATTCCATCACCTGTTTCAAATCCTTGTAGATCTTCGTATTCTGAAAATTATCACCAAGACTGCTAAATGCTATCTCCATACGAGACTGATTTTCAGAGAAGTATGATTTTAGGTTGTCAGGATTGTTGATGTGTTTTTTTGCAACTAGTTTTGCTAAAATCTCATGGGCTGGATTTTTATACTTTTTTTTCTTCTTTTTAGAGATGACCACGGCTTCTATTTTTTTAGAACCATCTGTATTGTCTTCATCTTCTTGTGCGTAAGAGGACAGCCCTATAAATAGAGCTCCTGTAAGCAATAATTTTTTAGAATTCAGCATTTTAAAAAATGATTAAGAGGCAAAAGTATTAAAAAAATATTTGAAAAGGCTAAAATCTATTTTTAGAATTAAAAATATTGATTAGATTTACCAAATAAATCAAATATCTTCATGAAACTAAAATCTAAAATAATTTTAATTTTTATTCTTCAAGTTTCGGCTTTGCTTTTTGCACAAAAACCGAAAATCAGAATCATAGCCACAGGCGGAACCATTGCTGGAGTGAGTAAATCCTCTACCAAAAGCAGTTACAAAGCAGGAGCCAAGGGAATAGATGAGCTATTGCAGGCTGTTCCAGAAATTCACCAAGTAGCTCAAGTAAGCGGCGAGCAGTTAGTGAAAATAGGCTCTCAGGATATGAACGATGAAATTTGGCTCAAATTAGCTAAAAGAATAAACGAAATCCTAAACAAGGAGGGCTACGATGGAGTAGTGGTTACCCACGGAACAGACACGATGGAGGAAACGGCGTATTTCCTGAATCTTACGGTTCATAGCTCAAAACCAGTAGTAATGGTAGGTGCTATGCGCCCTTCCACAGGAATCAGTGCGGATGGACCGCTTAATTTGTATAACGCTGTAGTTGCGGCATCTGATAAAAACACAGAAAATAAAGGTGTAGTGGTGGTGATGAATGAAAATATCCTCGATGCGAAAGATGTGATAAAACACCATACGACCGCTGTGGAAACCTTTATAGGAGCGAATTCTGGTAAAATAGGCTATATTCATAATGGAAAAGTTTATTTCAGTAAAACGCTTCAAAATCTGCATACTACAAAATCAGTTTTTGATGTGGCATCGCTAACTTCCCTGCCAAAAGTAGGTATAGTCTATGGCTATGCCAATGCTTCAGAACTTCCGATGAAAGCCTTTATTGATGCGAAATACGATGGAATTATTTACGCTGGTGTAGGAAATGGGAATTTGTATCATTCTAATTTTGATTTGGCTGTAAAAGCCCAAAAACAGGGCATTCAGATAGTCCGTTCTTCGCGAGTTCCCACAGGCGCTACGACACCAGACGCAGAAGTGGAGGATGTGAAATATCACTTTGTGGCTTCGCAATCGCTCAATCCACAGAAATCCAGAGTTCTGCTCATGCTGGCGCTTACCAAAACCAAAGATTGGAAGCAGATTCAAAAGTATTTTAATGAATATTAATCAAAAATAAAATAAAAATGAAAAAAAGTATTTTTTTAGTCCTTGCATTTCTTGTTTTCTCGTGTCATCAGCCAGCCAAAAAATATACACAGGAAGAGGCTGAAGCCCAAGTTTTAGCCCTGCCGATGGTGCAGGAGGC
>CAUSFO010000090.1:0-4674 GCA_963530895.1 uncultured Flavobacteriaceae bacterium
TTTTGTATAAATATATAAAAACTTTTCTTATGATACTAAAACAACTATCTTCTACTGTACAAAACAATAGAGCCAGCCAAGGCACGCGACTTCTTAATTACATCATAGACTTTATAGTATTCTACATTTTCATTTTCTTTTTAGGTGTATTTTTAGGAATACTTTCTGTTATAGGGATAGAAGCTCCTATACAATGGCTTCTGTATATAGATGGAAATCGTGCTCTAGATTATTTATTTACCAGCGTTTTATATTTCATTTATATATTCTCCTTTGAATATTTCACCAAAGGCAGAAGTATCGGAAAATACATCACAAAGACTAAAGTAGTCTCAATCGATGGAACAACTCCTACACAGAAAGATTTTTTTATCCGAAACATCTCAAGATTAGTTCCTTTTGATGGACTTTCTTTCTTGAAAGAAGATGGAGGATGGCATGACTTATGGTCAGACACCCGCGTTGTTAATTGGGAAAAATATAAATCTGATTATGAAATGCAACAAGAGCTAAATGAATTGGGTAAAAACCCAAATTAAGAAATAATAAAAACCATCTGCTTAGATGGTTTTTATTTTTATTTAAACTATAAAACTTCTAATCTCCTTGATAAATCTATCCCCCAGCTCATCGGCTTCTTTTTGGGATTTTGCTTCGGTGTAGATACGGATTATCGGTTCTGTATTGGATTTTCTAAGATGAACCCAGTTCTCCGCAAAATCTATTTTCACACCATCTATCGTAGAGATTTCCTCGTTTTGATATTTTGTTTTTATCTTCTCCAAAACCTCATCTACATTGATTTCTGGCGTCAGTTCTATTTTTTTCTTACCCATAAAGTAGGCAGGATATGTAGCCCTTAGTTCAGAAACAGATTTGTTTTCTTTAGCCAAATGTGTCAAAAACAATGCAGCACCAACTAATGAATCCCTTCCGTAGTGCAGGTCTGGATAGATAATTCCGCCGTTTCCTTCTCCTCCGATAACGGCATTTTTCTCCTTCATCAAGGTTACTACATTCACCTCTCCCACTGCACTCGCAAAATATTCAGAATCATGTGTTTTCGCCACATCTCGTAAGGCACGGCTGGAAGAAAGATTAGACACCGCCACGCCTTTTTTATGTCTTAAAAGATAATCTGCTACGGCTACCAAAGTATATTCCTCACCAAACATTTCTCCATTTTCATTGATAAGAGCAAGTCTATCCACATCAGGATCAACCACGATTCCCAAATCTGCTTTTTCCTTTTTCACCAAATCACAAATGTCCGTAAGGTGTTCTTTCAAAGGTTCTGGGTTATGCGGGAAATGTCCGTTTGGCTCACAATAAAGCTTAACCACCTCACAGCCAAGCTGCTCCAAAAGCGGCGGAAGCGCCATTCCACCAGTAGAATTTACGGCATCCAGCACTACTTTGAATTTTTTAGCCTTCACTGCCTCTGCATCTACCATCGGCAGAGCAAGAATTTTAGCAATATGAACCGCAAAGCCATCTTCTCTTGTCTCGTATTTACCAAGGTTATCCACCTCTGCATAGCCGAAATCCTCACGCTCAGCAAGCGCCAAAACCTCAGCGCCGTTTTCTCCATTGATAAATTCTCCTTTTTCATTAAGAAGTTTCAGAGCGTTCCACTGTTTAGGGTTATGCGAAGCCGTAAGAATAATTCCGCCATCTGCCCCAAGTTCTGGCACCATAACCTCCACCGTAGGCGTAGTAGAAAGCCCTAGGTCTATCACATGGATACCCAGCCCCTGCAAAGTAGCAGAAACCAGCGAAGAAACCATCTGCCCCGAAATTCTGGCATCTCTACCGATAACGAGCGTCAAGTCCTTTTTACCTTTATTATTCTGAAGCCAAGACCCAAATGCAGAGGTAAATTTCACCACATCCAGCGGCGTGAGATTATCTCCCACTTTTCCTCCGATAGTTCCTCTAATTCCTGAAATTGATTTTATTAATGACATATTTTTTCTGTTTTGAAAGTCCTACAAAGATAAGAAATACGAGTGGCATACCCAAGAAATATCCTAAATATTGGGTAGAATTTGAGTCGTTAAAATAGCATTAAAAAAGAAAATTATTTCGCTAAAAAATGAACTACGAACAGCCACAACCTCTGTCGCAACCGTTTCCTTTCTTCTTGGAAGAAAAATTTTTAGTGAAAATTCTCACGAGACAATAAACCGCCATCAGCAGTATCATTGCTATGATTACATATTGAAAATAAATCATTTCTTTAATTATTTAAAAATTTGATAAACCAAAAAAGAAACCAAATAGGCTATTCCTGTCATCCCAAACATCTGCACAAGTGTCCATTTCATGCTTCTGGTTTCCTTATAAACAATGGCAATGGTAGAAATACACTGCATCGCAAAGGCATAGAACATAAGCACCGAAAGTCCAGTAGCGAAACTGAAAACCTTTTCTCCATTGGGTTTGGTGTCTTTTCGCATTTTGTCCATGATTCTCAGTTCGCCCTCTTCGGATTCGGTATCCACATCTTCCAGCCCATAGAGCGTAGCCATCGTTCCCACAAAGGTTTCCCTCGCTGCAAAACTCGTGATAACTCCCACGCCTATTTTCCAGTCGTAGCCCAAAGGCTCTACCACAGGCTCAATGCCTTTGCCCAAAATAGCCAAATAGGAATCCTCCATTTCTACATCAGCTGAAATAATTTGGTCTGTATTTTGTCTTGGTCCAAAGAACGCCAATGCCCAAAGCAGCACCGTAACCGAGAAAATAATTTTCCCCGAACCTGTGATGAAGCCCCAGACTTTATTCATCGTGAGCCTGAAATTATTCCCCCACATTGGGACTTTATAAGGCGGCAAATCCATCACAAGGTAAGATTTTTCATTGGCTCTGATGATTTTCTTTAATACAAATGAAGCCCCCAAAGCCATCAGAAAACCAGCGATATACATGATCAGCATCATCACTGCTTTATAACTGATAAAACCTAAAAAATATTCATCTGGGATAATCAGCCCTATAATGATGCTGTACACAGGCAGCCTCGCAGAACAGGTCATAAAAGGTGTAACCATTATAGTAAGCAGTCTTTCCTTTATATTTTCTATATTTCTCGCTCCCATAATGGCAGGAACTGCGCACGCCGTGCTGGAAACCAGCGGAACGACGCTTTTCCCATTCAGCCCGAAAGGTCTCAAAAATCTGTCCGTGAGAAAAACTATCCTCGCCATATAGCCCGAATCTTCCAGTAAATAAAGTACATACAGCAAAATCCCAATCTGTGGCGCAAACGGCAGCACGCCGACTATACCTGGGATAATTCCTTGGGTAAAAAGACTTTTGAGAGGTCCCTCTGGAAGGTACTCTCCTGCCCAGTCACCAAAAAATACCACGCCGTACTCTATCCATTTCATAGGGTATTCTGCCAAGTAAAATACACTATTGAAAATCAGCAATAATAATATTCCAAAAATCAAATACCCGAAAAATGGATGCACCAATATTTTATCTAATTTCTCTGTGAGGAGTTTCTTTTCTTGCTTATTTTTGGAGAAAAATTCAAGGAGGATTTTATCTATATTCTGGTATCTTCTGATGGTTTCCTGAACCTGCATTCTTTTGGGAACAAGACATTTGACCATTTCCTGATTAAGCTGCTCAGCCATACTTTCTAATTTCCCTAAATATTTTTCGGCAGAAAGCAGCGTCCAGATTTTGTAATCGTTTTCCTCTTTCAGTTGATTTTTTAACTTGAAAACCAAGCCTTTATACTCCATCGGAATTTCAAAACTCGGAGTAGTTTCCTGCTGAAATTCATTGTCATAAATTGCCTTTTTTACGGCTTCCATTCCTTCGTTTTCTTTCGCATTAGCAGGAATGATTTTCACGCCTAAAACCTTCTCCATTTTGGCTAAATAAAAGGCAAATCCTTTTTTCTGAGCCAAATCCATTTGGTTCAAAACCATCATCACAGGAATTCCCAAATCCTTTATCTGCTGAAGAAGAAGCAGACTTCGCCTAATGTTGATAGCATCTGCTATGTAGAGAATTCCGTGGTATTCCCTCGGCTCCTGCACCAAAACCCTACTGAAAACAGCCTCATCCTCAGAGCTGGGATAGATGCTGTACGCTCCAGGCAAATCGGTTATTGTAATGGTTTCGTCCTCGTAATCGTAATTCCCTGTGTAGCTTTCCACTGTAACTCCTGCATAATTCCCTGTCTTCTGCTGTCTGTTACAGAGATGATTAAAAACGGTGGATTTTCCTACATTCGGGTTTCCTACGAGCAGTATATTTTTAGTTTTTTTCGCCATCAATCTATATATTCTACCAAGATAAATTTAGCCTCCTCACTGCGAAGAGCCACGCAAGTATCCTCCTCTCCGTATTCCACATAAAGAGGCCCGCTGAATGGCGCTCTATGAAGCACCTCTACTTCCGTTTCTGGAAGAATTCCCATTTCTAGAATTTTGGTGGGCATTTCTAGAACTCTGTCATCATAACCCAAAACCTTTACTTTCTTTCCATCAGGAATATCAAAAAGGGTCAGAGGATTTTTCATTTCTTTTTGAATCGTTTTTTCTTCGACAAAGATACTTGTTTAAATTTAATCTAAATAAAATTGAGCAATTTTTGTTATATTTGAAAAATTTTTGCTTAAAATGAATTTTTACCTAAAACACATTTCCACGCCCA
>CAUSFO010000091.1:0-4536 GCA_963530895.1 uncultured Flavobacteriaceae bacterium
GAGAGCATTCATAGCTTTGATTTGTTCAAAAAAGTGAAATTAGATGTTTCTGTGAATTACTCCACGCCCAGCAGACAGCAGTTTAATTATAATTATTCCAATTTTTATACAGACCTAAATCTGAGGGTTCCATTGTTTGAAAATAAAGCAAATTTAACGCTGAATATTTCTGATGTTTTCAACACCAACAGAACGAAAGGATATTCGGATATTAACGGAATTTACACATATAATTACACCAAAAATAATTCTCGTGGAGTTTCTATAAAATTCTCTTATCAATTCCAAACAGGGAAGAAATTTGATAATGATATAAGAGACACCAGCATAGATGACTTGCTAAATAGAACAGGGAAATAGTGGGGAAAATGTCCTTTTGATGATGATTTGATTTTTTTTGTGATATATTTGCTGTCGAATATATTTTGAAAAGTATATTGTTTTTAAATGTCTGAAAATCAATCGAACTTAAATACTAAAGTAGATAATTCTGCCTCAAATAAAACTTTGAGAGTGGAAAATATGTTCGATAGAATAGCTCCAAAATATGATTTCTTTAATCGCTTGTTTTCGCTGAGAATAGACCTTTTGTGGCGAAAAAACCTAGTAAACTGGATGCAGGGCGATGATCCAAAACAGATTTTGGATGTTGCTACAGGAACAGGTGAGCTGGCAATAGCGCTTTGGAAAAAATTCAGAGTGAAAATAACTGCTGTGGATTTGTCCCAAGAAATGCTCAATTTGGCTGATAAGAAAATCAAACAGCTGGGAGCTGAGCACGAAATAACCATTCAGAAAGCAAATGCAGAAAATTTACCTTTTGAAAGTAATAAATTTGATGCTGTGAGCGTTGGATTTGGTGTAAGGAATTTTGAAAACTTAGAAAAAGGTCTAAGTGAACTGAGGCGGGTGGTCAAGGAAAATGGGAATGTCTATATTTTAGAATTCTCAAAAATGGAGGGAGTTTTGTCACCTTTATATAATTTTTATTTTAGGAAAGTGCTTCCATTTTTAGCAAAGATGATTTCTGGTGAAAAGGAGGCATATACCTATTTGCCAGATTCTGTGCAGAATTTTCCTTGTGGGGAGAGAATGAAAAATATTTTATTAGATTTGGGGTTTTCAAAAGTGGAGTATAAAAAATTAAGTTTAGGAATTGTAACAATTTATAAAGCAAAAAAATAAGATGAAAAAATTGTTTGGAGTATTATCATTGTTTGGTTTTTTTTCAATGTCAGACGCACAGTCGCTCTTTAATATCAGAGACAGACCAGACAAGCTGGAGTGGATAGATGTGGATGAATACAGCTATGGTTTTTATCTGAATGTCAATAGTTTTGATTACAAAGTAAAACTAGCGAATGGATTTTCAGAGCAGAACAGCCCTGTGATAGTGAGAAATTCTGTGGGATTTGGGGCTGGACTTATAGGAAGAATGAAACTAAATGATTATCTAGATATCAGGCTGGAACCAGGAATTCAGTTCGTGGAGAGGGAGCTTACTTTTAAAAATGCTGCAGTTTTAGCAGTGAATCCTGCTGATAGAGATTTATACACTTTGAGAAAGGTGAAATCCACCTATGTAGATGTTCCTGTGATGCTGGAACTTCATGGGAATAGATGGTTTAACTCTCGTCCTTACGCTGCGGGAGGAGTTAACTGGCTGATGAATTTACAGTCTAATGAAAAAAGCGTGAATGATAATCTGCAAGGGACTTTTAGAACCAGAACGCATAATTTTGCTTGGTCTGCAGAGATAGGAATACAGTTTTATTTTTCTAAATTTAAACTTACTCCAGCCATACGAGGAACATTCTTGATAAATAATGAACTGGTGCAGGACAATCCTACAACGCCTAACTATTGGGCAGGGACGATGTCTTCCTTAAAGACAAATGCACTGATGTTTGTCCTAAAATTTGAATAAAAAGAGAGCCATAGACGAAAGTTTATGGTTTTTTATTTAAAATTTAGTAAAAATCCAAAAAAAATTGTAATTTTGCGTATCAAGGTTAGAACAAACTTCTGGAGATGTCAGTAGATTTAGATAAAAATTTTTCTGTATTAAGGGATAAAATTCTAAAAATCAATAAGAATTATAAAGAATTATCAAGAGAATATGAGGATTTGCAGAAAAAGTATGATTTGCTGAAAGGGAAATATGAAGAGGAGCAGAGAGAAAATCAGGAGCTGAAGGAGGAACAAAAAAAAATAAAATTGATTTCAGCAATTTCTGGTAATCCAGACCATAATAGATTGATGAAAAATCATATCAATAGACTGATTAAGGAAATTGATGCATGTATAGCTTATCTTAGAAATACTGGAATGTAATGGCACAGCAGGAAATAAGAATAAATATCGCAGGACGATATTATGCAATGTATATTACTCCAGAGCAGGAGGAAGTGGTGCGTAGGATAGGGAAAAATATAGAAATGACAATAAAGGAGATGGAGGATAACTATGCTACCAAAGACAAACAGGACGCTCTTGCAATGACTGCTCTTAGGCTTATGATAAGTGCAGAGTTTAATTTACAGAAAAAAGATAGAGAGCTGAAAGAAGCTGATGAAAAGCTGAAAGAAGTAATAAATTTTTTGGAGGAACTAGAAGAGGATAACAAAGAATAATAAATGAAGCCTGCAATAATTCTAACTTTATTTAGGTAAACTCAACACTAAACAATTACCGAGTAAAGGTCTGCTCAATGGCGTGCCGTCATCTTGTCGGATTACAGAGAGTAGAAATAAGCTCAAACCGTGTTGATAGGGAGTTTACTCTAACATCACAAATGGATTATTGTGGGTTTTTTGTAAAAATATTGGAAAGAAAATAATCAAATAGTTAATAAATAATGGAGGTAATTTATATCATAATAGGTCTTGTAGTGGGAGCTTTGGGAGGTATTCTTTATTCAAGGAAAGCCACAAATTCCAAAGCTAATTTCATTATAAAAGATGCTAAACAAAACGCAGAGAATATTATTCAAAATGCCAATGTACAGGCGGAATCTATAAAGAAAGAGAGAATAGTTCAGGCAAAAGAAAAGTTTTTAGAACTAAAAACCGAACATGATGCCAATATCCAAGCTCGTGAGAAAAAAATGCAGGAGGTAGAGAAAAGAGCGAAGGATAAAGAAAATAAATTAAATGATGAACTCAGTAAAGTTTCAAGACTTGAAAAAGATTTAGAGAAACAACAGACGGAATATCAACGAAAATCAGAAATCATTGATAAAAAACAAGCCGAGCTTAATGAAGCCATTTCTCAAAAAGTAGAAATGCTGGAAAAAATATCTAATTATTCTGCAGAAGAAGCCAAAAAAGAATTGGTAGAATCTCTAAAAGCAGAAGCGAAAACCAGAGCCCAAGCCTATGTTCAAAACATAATGGAAGAGGCTCAGATGAATGCGAAAAACGAAGCAAGAAAAATCGTTATTCAGACCATTCAGAGAATCGGGACAGAGCAGGCGATTGAGAATTCAGTTTCTGTATTTAATATAGAATCTGATGAGGTTAAAGGAAGAATTATTGGTAGAGAAGGGCGAAATATTCGTGCTTTAGAATCTGCTACAGGAGTGGAAATTATAGTAGATGATACGCCAGAGGCTATTTTGCTTTCGTGTTTTGACCCTGTAAGAAGAGAGATTGCTCGCCTTTCGCTTCATAGACTAGTTACTGATGGAAGAATTCACCCAGCAAGGATAGAGGAGGTTGTAGAAAAAACCCGCAAACAGATAGAAGAAGAAATCATAGAAGTAGGAAAGAGAACGATAATAGATTTGGGTATTCATGGGCTTCATCCAGAACTAGTGAAAATAGTGGGTAGAATGAAATATCGTTCTTCCTATGGACAAAACCTACTACAGCACTCCAGAGAGGTAGCAAATATAGCTGCTACTATGGCTGCAGAGCTTGGATTAAATGTGAAATTAGCTAAAAGAGCAGGGCTATTGCACGATATAGGAAAAGTTCCAGAAGAAGAATCTGAATTACCACACGCTCTTTTGGGAATGCAGTGGGCAGAGAAATTTGGCGAAAATCCAGAGGTGGTCAATGCTATCGGAGCGCACCACGATGAAATAGAAATGACCTCTCTATTATCTCCAATCATTCAAGTAGCCGATGCTATATCAGGAGCGAGACCTGGAGCGAGAAGACAAGTTTTAGAATCATATATCCAAAGATTGAAAGATTTAGAAGCAGCAGCATTAAGCTTTGATGGAGTTTCTAATGCGTTCGCGATACAAGCGGGTAGAGAACTGAGAGTAATGGTGGAGAGTAGTAAAGTGAATGATGAGAGAGCTCATCAGCTTTCGTATGATATTTCAGAGAAAATACAAAACGAACTGACTTACCCAGGGCAAGTAAAAGTAACAGTAATCCGCGAAACGAGAGCAGTAAATATAGCAAGATAATTTGAAAAGCCTTCCTTTTTGGGAGGCTTTTTTGTAACTTTGTAAGGGATAAAATTTTTGATGAAAAGAAGTAGTTTGTAAAGGAAATTAACTCTCTAATAAAAAATATATTATAT
>CAUSFO010000092.1:0-4511 GCA_963530895.1 uncultured Flavobacteriaceae bacterium
GCAGTTTCCCAAGGAAGTGCGTGTAGCTCTGGCGCTAGCAAGCCTTCTATGGTGCTGATGTCCATCCAGACAGAAGAAGAGATGGACACTACGACTCCGCTTAGAGTTTCGTTTAGCAATAGAACCACCAAAGAAGATATAGATAAATTGATATCTACTCTAAATGAAATTGTTCAAGAAAATAAAATAGAAATCAATAATAATTAGTATAGATTTTACAATAAAAAGATTGTTGTATTTTTGCATTAAGTTTAATATAAAATATATTTATCATGGCACTAACAGTTACAGACGGAACATTTAAAGAATCCGTATTACAATCAGATAAACCAGTATTAGTAGACTTTTGGGCTACTTGGTGTGGACCTTGTAGAATGCTTTCTCCAGTTATCGAGCAGCTTCATAATGAGTTTGAAGGTAAGGCCGTAGTTGCAAAAGTAGATGTTGATAACAATCAGCAAGTATCTTTGGAATATGGTATCAGAAGCATCCCTACTCTTCTTATTTTCAAAAATGGAGAAGTGGTTGATAAAATAGTAGGACTTTCTCCAAAAGAAGTTATCGCGGAGAAACTTTCTGCACATTTATAAAAAAATATTTGTTTGATAATGAATGCTTTTCGTAAACGAAAAGCATTTTTTTTATTATTTATTTGCTAGTGAAAATAAATATGTATATATTTGCACTCACAAAATCGAGAATAGAAGTTCATAATAAAGAAAGTAGATCCGGTAGTTCAGTTGGTTAGAATGCCGCCCTGTCACGGCGGAGGTCGCGGGTTCGAGTCCCGTCCGGATCGCACCCTCTTCATTTGATGAAGAGGTTTTTTTGTTATTATAGCTAAGATTAAATATCATTCTTAAGTAAAATTTATTTACTTTTGCAGTCTAATTAAATAAGATTGAAAATGTCATTATCAGAACAAGAAATCATACGCCGAGAGAAGTTAGAAAAACTTACCCAAATGGGAATCAATGCATTCCCAGCAGACGAATATACTATCACAGACTCTACGCAGTCTATAAAAGAAGGTTTTGAAGAAGGAAAAAAGGTAAAAATAGCAGGAAGACTTATTTCCCGAAGAATACAGGGAAAGGCCTCTTTTGCGGAATTACAGGATTCTTCTGGGCGTATTCAGGTTTATTTCAACAGAGATGAAATCTGCCCTACTGATGATAAAGAACTTTATAATGAAGTGTACAAACATCTTTTGGACATCGGTGACATTATCGGTGTAGAAGGAGAATTGTTCAAAACTCAGGTAGGAGAAATGACAATAATGGTGAAAAATTTCACTCTTTTGACTAAAACTCTCCGACCGCTTCCTTTTGCTAAAATAGATGAAAACGGCGTTGTTCATGATGCTTTCAACGATCCTGAACTCCGTTACCGTCAGAGATATGTGGATTTAGTAGTAAATCCAGAGGTAAAGGAGGTTTTCGTAAAGAGAACCAAGCTTTTCAATGCAATGCGTCAGTTCTTTAATGATGCTGGATATTTTGAAGTAGAAACGCCTATTTTACAGTCTATCCCTGGGGGAGCTGCCGCACGGCCATTTATCACTCATCACAATGCTTTGGATATCCCTTTATACCTCAGAATTGCTAATGAATTATATTTAAAAAGGCTGATTGTAGGTGGTTTTGATGGTGTATATGAGTTTTCTAAAAACTTCCGTAATGAAGGCATGGATAGAACCCATAACCCTGAATTTACAGCAATGGAAATCTATGTAGCATACAAGGATTACAATTGGATGATGGACTTCACTGAAAGACTTTTGGAGCATTGTGCCAAAGCAGTAAATGGAACAACCAAAGCGGTTTTCGGAGAACATGAAATAGACTGGAAAGCTCCTTACGAAAGAATTTCTATGACAGATGCCATCAAGAAATTTACAGGATACGATATCACTGGTAAGAGCGAGGAAGAGCTTAGAACATTCGCGAAATCTATTGGTATAGATGTAAATGACACAATGGGTAAAGGAAAACTGATAGATGAAATATTTGGAGAAAAATGCGAGGGTAACTTTATCCAGCCTACTTTCATCACAGATTATCCAGTAGAAATGTCGCCTTTGACTAAAAAACATAGAGATAAAGAAGGGCTGACTGAGAGATTTGAGCTGATGGTCTGCGGTAAGGAAATTGCAAATTCTTATTCTGAGCTGAATGACCCAATAGACCAGCGCGAAAGATTTGAGGAACAAATGAAACTTTCCGAAAAAGGAGATGATGAGGCAATGTTCATAGACCAAGACTTCCTGCGTGCATTGGAATACGGAATGCCTCCAACAGCTGGTTTAGGGATAGGTATGGACAGACTAATGATGTTCCTTACTAATAATGCATCCATTCAAGAAGTGCTGTTTTTCCCTCAGATGAGACCAGAAAAGAAAATGCCGGCAATAGAATTAGGAGATGATGAAAAACTGATTTTAGAAATCTTAAAATCTGGTGAAGCTATGCCACTTTCTGAGGTTAAAGAAAAATCCCAACTTTCTGGTAAAAAATGGGACAAAGCAACCAAAAACCTTACGAAAAGCAACATCGTAAAAGTAGAAAAAACAGAAACTGATTTGCTAATGCAGTTGGTTTAGAAAATAAAAAACAAAGGTTATTCAAAAAAGAATAACCTTTATTTTTTTATAAAAACTCTATTACTTTTTCTAATGCGATTCCTCTAGAACCTTTTAGTAGAATATTTTTATTCTTGATAGGATTTTGCTTTAAATATTCTATAAGCTCATCGGTATTTTTAAATGATTTTTCAGAAGGGTTCACCTGCTTAAAAATACAGCCCACAGTTATGATTTCATCTAAACTCAAGGATTGAGCAAGTTCCCATATCTTCTGATGCTCCGCAATACTCTCCTCACCCAGTTCCAGCATATCACCTATGATAACTGTCTTATAACCAGTAAATTGGCTAAAATTATTCAAAGACAAGGCCATACTGCTGGGATTAGCATTATAAGTATCTAAAACTAATGTTTTCCCATTTTTCTCTACAACTTGCGAGCGCATATTGGTAGGTTTGTAATTTTCTATTGCTATCTTAATTTCTTCAAAATCAATATCAAAATGCAAACCTAAACTTACTGCTGCACAAATATTAGTAAAGTTATAATCTCCCGTAAGATTGGACTGAATTTTTTGACCTTTATAAGTGATTCCAACCAGATTATTTTCTACAAACTTCTCAAAATAATACAGAGAATCATCTGCACCAAAAGTGATTTTTTTTGAACAATTTTTAGTTTTTTCTCGCTGAATTTCATCAGCTTCATTTACTAATATTGTTTGGTCATTTTCTTTCAAATAATCATAAAGTTCTGATTTTCCTTTTATTACACCTTCAAAACCACCAAAACCTTCTAAATGAGCCTTTCCAAAATTAGTAATGTAACCTATATTTGGCTCTGCTAGTGAACAGAGAAGTTCTATTTCTTTTTGGTGGTTTGCTCCCATTTCTATGACAGCTATTTCGTGTTCCTTTGTTATAGAAAGTAAGGTAAGAGGAACTCCTATATGATTATTCAAATTCCCAAAAGTATATTGAGTTTTGTATTTTCTAGCCAATACAGAAGAAATTAACTCTTTTGTAGTAGTTTTTCCATTACTTCCTGTAAGCCCTATAATAGGAATTTGTAATTGTCTACGATGAAATAAAGCCAACTGTTGTAAAAAATCTAGCGTAAAAGGAACATAGAATATCTTTTTATCTATATTTTCATATTCTTTTTTCTCAACTATTACAGCTGCAGCTCCGTTCTGTATAGCATCTTCTGCTTTTGTAGCTGCATCAAAATTCTCTCCTGAAAAAGCGAAGAAAACAGTTCCTTTCTCTATTTTTCTACTATCTATACTTATCTTTCCAGCTTGAAAATAACTGAAGTAAAAATCTTTAACATCCATGATTCAAAAATAAAAAAACCTTTCCAATTAGGAAAGGCTTTTTTAATATTTAGGGATATATTTTATCTTTTTGATCTTACACTTGAGTTATCCTTAGCATCTTGTGCTACACGGAAACCAATCCAACCGTAAGCTTTATTTTCATCCTTAAATCTTCTTTGTCCTGGATCTAACCAATAAGCTGTATCTACCCAAGATCCTCCTTTTACTACTCTGATACTATTTGACATGTTTGTAGATCTGTCTTTTGTATCTTTTTGTAGAACTACTCTTCCTTGTCCATCTACGATAAATCTTCTTTTTACAGAGTTATACATACTGAACTTAGCAGCAGCACTATCTTCAAGAGCTCTACCATATCCAGATTCCATAGAAGACATATAGTCACCATCCATAAAGTTACTATTATCCTGTCTTATAACTCTTTCATATTGTCCAGGTAATCCTTTATAAACTAATCTACCATCAGAAAGGGTATCATATGCTATAGTATTTCCTTCTATTTTCTTAAATGTACCATCAGAATTTTTAACAATATCTTTAATCATATTACCTCTATGATAGTTGAAGTCATTAGCTTCTTCATCTATT
>CAUSFO010000093.1:0-4455 GCA_963530895.1 uncultured Flavobacteriaceae bacterium
GAAGATGTTTGGAGAGATATTATGCTAAACCATGGTTCTGTTCAGCATATGACCCAGCTAACTCAGGAGGAAAAAGATGTGTTTAAGACCTTTAAGGAGATTTCACCTTTGGAAATCGTAACTCAGGCGGCACAGAGACAGCAGTATATAGACCAAGCCCAGTCATTAAACCTAAATATTCCATCTTCTATGCCAATAAAAGATGTGAATAAAGTGATAATAGACGCTTGGAAATTGGGAGTGAAAACGCTTTATTATCAGCGTTCGCAGTCTGTTTCTAAGGAATTAGTTATTAATTTTATGAATTGTTCAAGTTGTGAAGCGTAATGATAAATAAAAGTGTAAGCTTATTTTAGCTTACATTTTTATTTTAAAATCTATCTTTTTTATTTCTTTTAGTTGTTTTTCAGCATTAATAGGGTAGTCTTTAGTTTTATAGCCTTGTTTTTGGTCTTCTATGATTCGTTCTAGTATTTTTCTTATATATTCTTTTAAAGGGATGAATTTATAATCATAGTTCTTATAAAATATTTCTCCTTTTTTATTGACCCAGAGACTATTGTTTGGGCTATTATATTTCTCTTGACCATAGAAGTTTTTTAGTTCATAATAGGGCAGATATTTATTAGGACGATTTACAATTTCGTAATGGTTTATAATTTTTTTGTCAAAAGGATGATTAATTTCTGTTAGGATTTCTAATTGATTGATTTCATCTACTATTTTTTGTTCAATATTGTTATAAACAAAAGGGTAAGGATAGTATTTCCCTTCATATAAATAGTCTTTTGGATTATTAGATTTTTTCAGAGGCTTCACTTTTATTCCTTTTTTATTGATGAGATAAGAGGTTGATTTTTTGGAAATAGGGGCTATAAACCAATGTTCTCCTCCTTTATCAAATTCCCTTTTCCATCCACCTGTATAGACTATTGCATAGCCGTAGTTAAATTGAGTTGCAAAATCCCATTTTGCAGGTAGAACTTTCTTCCCAAACCAATCTACAAATCCTATTTTATTTTTTTCTACATATCGTCTCAGTCCTTCTTCCCAAATATCATTTCCATTATCAAACCACTGTGGATAGTATAGAAATTTTCCATTTCTATCATAGACTTCTCCTGCCTCTATTCGTAGGTTATCTTTATCATATTTTTTATTTTTAAAGGAAGTCCCCCAAAACTCTATTGTAGGTTCATTTATAGGGTTTTCTGTATCATAGATTCTAAATCCCGAAAATTGAGCAGGGATGATGATTTTCCCCTTTTCATTTTTCACACCTACCAAAGTGCTGTCAGAAGTATAAAAATAATATAATTTCTCTTGTGTAAACGCTAATTTCCCGATTAATAGGATGAGAATAAGGATTATTTTTCTCATATTTTAAAACTTTCTAACAAAGGTAATTAATTTTTGCTACTATAATTTAAAAAATTCCGATATTTGGGATTATTTTTAATTTATGCTTAATCAATTATATACCAATCGGAGAACAGGAAACTCGGATAGCACTAGTGCTTCAAGGACTGATTTTCAGAGGGATTTTGACCGAATTATTTTCTCCACCTCTTTCCGAAGGCTGCAGAATAAAACGCAGGTTTTTCCTCTCCCAGGTAGCGTTTTTGTGCATAACAGGCTTACCCATTCGCTGGAAGTTGCTTCGGTGGGGAGAAGTCTAGGGAGCTTTGCGGGGGAGTTTATTGTGGAGAAATTTGCTCAAGAATTAAACGAGAATTCAAAGAATTTTTATCTGCATAATTTACATAATGTGATAGCGGCGGCGTGTCTCTGCCATGATATAGGAAACCCTGCTTTCGGGCATTCTGGGGAAGATGCCATCGCAAGTTATTTTGAGAAAAATGAAGATTTAAAATCTCTGATGACCGAGAAACAATGGGCAGATTTCATTAATTTTGAAGGAAATGCCAATGCCATCCGTGTGCTTACCCATCAGCAAAGAGGCAAGGACAAGGGCGGACTTCAGCTGACCATGGCAACTTTGGCGAGTATTGCTAAATATCCCTGCGAATCCATAGCGAAGGATAGAAAACAGCTTCACAGAAAGAAATTTGGTTTTTTCCAAAGTGAAAAGGAAACTTTCAAAGAAATAGCCAAGGCTACGGCTTTTATCACAGAACAGGAAGAACCGCTGGTCTACAAAAGGCATCCCTTCGTATGGCTGGTAGAGGCAGCGGACGATATCTGCTACAATATCATAGACATAGAAGATGCCCACAGGCTGAAAATCATCTCTTCTTCCGACTGCGAAAACCTCATCCTAGAACTCATCAAAACCACAGATGAAAACATAAAACGAGTAGAGGACAAACTATCCGTAATTTCTGATAAAAATGACAGAATATCTTACCTCCGTGCAAAGGTTATTAATTCTCTAATCAATGTTTCCATAAGGCTTTACAAGGATAAATTTGATGATATTCTTACAGGAAATCTAGACCAGTCGCTGCTTTCTATTTTTAAAAAAGAAAATAAAACTTTGCAGGATATAAAGCAGTTTTCCATTGACGAAATTTACAATCACAGAGCGGTAGTAGAGATAGAAAATGCGGGGTATAATGTGATGTATGAGCTTCTCAATCATTTTATTCCATCGGCTATAAAAGAAAATCCTAAGGATTATGACAAAAAAGCCCTTCAATTACTGCCCGAGCAGTTCAGATATGATGGCGAACCTTATGAAAAGATAATGGGCGTTTTGGACTTTGTTTCTGGGATGACGGATAACTACGCTACAGACCTTTACCGAAAAATAAAAGGAATAGATATCGGGATGACTATGTAATTTTTTTACATTTTTTGTAACATTTCGTTAGATATTGATACTAATAAATTGAAATTAAATTTTATAATTATGGGACTACTTATTTTTAGTTTTTTTGCATTTGTTGCTGTATTGTTTTTTATGGCATCATTATTTACTGTGAAGCAGGAGACTGCGGCAATCATAGAGCGTTTGGGAAAATTCCATTCCGTTCGCCACGCGGGGCTTCACCTCAAAATTCCATTTATTGATAATATTACCAAAAGATTAACCCTAAAAATCCAACAGCTTGATGTACTGATAGATACAAAAACCCTTGATAATGTGTTTATTAAGATGAGAGTTTCGGTTCAGTATCAGGTGATTAGAAATCAGGTAAGTGATGCTTACTATAAACTGGAAGACCCTCATAATCAGATAACTTCCTATGTTTTTGATGTGGTAAGAGCCGAAGTTCCAAAACTAAAATTAGATGATGTTTTCGTGAAGAAAGATGATATCGCTATCGCTGTAAAAGCCGAAATTCAGGAGGCAATGCAGAGTTATGGGTATGATATTATAAAGGCTTTGGTAACGGATATAGACCCTGATGAGCAGGTAAAACAAGCGATGAACCGAATCAATGCAGCGGAAAGAGAAAAAACCGCAGCAGAATACGAGTCTGAAGCAGAAAGAATCCGTATTGTAGCCGTAGCCAAAGCGGAAGCCGAGTCTAAAAAGCTACAAGGGCAGGGGATAGCAGACCAAAGAAGGGAAATCGCAAAAGGTCTGGAAGAGTCCGTAAAAATGCTTAACAGTGTGAATATCAATGCACAGGAAGCATCAGCGCTGATAGTAGTTACCCAGCATTATGACACGCTTCATTCTATCGGAGCTAACAACCGTTCTAATTTGGTTCTTCTTCCAAATTCACCAATGGCGGCAAATTCCATGCTGAATGACTTGATAGTTGCCATGAACACAGCGCACAAAGTGGAGGAAGCTGATAAAGGACACTATCCAAACCCGCCGAAAGACCATAGACACTAATTTTCCAATTTAAACTAAATAAAACCCGCCTCTTTTCTGAATGAAAAGAGGCAGATTATTTTAGGATTTATCTTTCAAATTTTACATTGGGCAGAAGTCTTGGTCTTTGTAGCTCGTTAGCTACTTTCCAAGAAGTTCTGTACATCCATTCGGTCATTTTGTAAAGTTTCTTGAAATCTATGTTTTCTGATTCGTCCTGCGGCTGGTGGTACTGGTGGTGCAGCACACTTGTGAAAAATACTGCTGGAATACCAAGCCTTGCATAGGGCAGGTGGTCGCTTCGGAAATAGAAGAACTCTGGATGCTCTGGTAAATCCCAGTCTTTCAAAAACTTAAATTTAGTGCTTTCTTGGTTGGCTTCTTCCGCCATTCTTACCAAGTCATCAGAATTTTTGTGCGGAGACTGACCGCCGAGAAGAGCGGCCTCGTTGATATCATTTCTTCCAATCATATCGCCATTCAGCACAGCTACGATGTTTTCTCTCGGAACTACAGGATGCGCAGAATGCCATCTTGACCCTAAAAGACCTCTTTCCTCAGCGCCATGAATTACAAATAAGATGCTTCGTTTCGCAGGCTGTTTGCTGTATGCTCTTCCCATCGCAAGCAGAGCCACGCAGGTGCTGGCATTGTCATCGGCACCG
>CAUSFO010000094.1:0-4418 GCA_963530895.1 uncultured Flavobacteriaceae bacterium
TCAGGGGAATAAAAATCTAAAATACCATGAAAAATATATTATTAATATTAATTTTACTATTCGGTAAAGCATTTTCACAGAAAAAGATACCAGATTTTATAGGATGTTATAGGCATGATAATGGAGCTAATTTTTGTCTCAAAGAAGATAAAACTTTTTTAATCATAGGCTTTGGGACTTTCATTACTGGTACTTGGAAGCTTATGGAAGGTGAAATATTCACCTATAATGAAAAAAAATATAATAAATTTGTAGAGCTTACCCCTTATCGCCCAGAACTTCCATTTTCTGTTTTTGGACGAAAAAATCCCAGCATAAAAACAGGCTATCAAATTAAATACAGTACTACCGACAAAGAGGATATTTCAGATAGTGTTTATATTGGCGGTTCTTTAGACAAGATGCAAGCGTTTTTCAATCCTTCTCCCAATTGTTTTAGCGGTGTTGATATTTATAAAGGCAAAAAGCTTCCGAAAGAATTCATCTTGGCTGACTTAAATACTCACGAATTAAGACGCTCTGAACAAAGCAAGGTAAAATACACTGACCTGTTTTCATTTCAAACGGATGGTTATAATGATTTTATAATAGACTATATGCCGGCAGATGATAAAAACTCTGGGATTTTCCGATTTCCAATTGGAGCAAAAGGTATTGAAAATATTGAAGGAGAGGTATTAAGAAAACAAGAGACATTCTCCAAAGATGACCTTGAATTTCTAGAACAAGCCCCCACACGAAATTTCTATTTAAATGAAAACTTTAGAATAGAGCTCATCGATGAAATACTATTCCCAAAAGAATTCTCTTACTCACAAAACGAGCGCCAACTCGATGAGAAGAAGAATGGTAAATACAAAAAAATCCCTCTTAAACGCTCTCCTCTACAAGATTTCAAACCTTTAAAAACAACACTCTTTCACGCCGAATGCGAAGGAGAATCTAAAAATTTAAAAAGAAGAATACGCTAATTTTTAACTAATAACAAATATGAAACGAACAGACATCAAAACTATATTGGTCATAGGCTCCGGCCCTATCATCATAGGGCAGGCAGCGGAATTTGACTACGCGGGAACACAGGCCTGTCTATCCCTAAAAGAAGAAGGATACAGAGTCATCCTCATCAACTCAAATCCTGCCACCATCATGACCGATGCAGAAATCGCCGATAAGGTCTATATAGAACCGATTTCTTTGGAATTCGTGAGCCAGATTATCCGAAAGGAACGCCCAGATGCTCTTTTGCCTACTCTGGGAGGACAGACAGGGCTGAATATGGCGATAGAACTAAAAAAATCAGGGATTTTAGATGAGTGTAAAGTAGAAGTTTTGGGAACTAAACTTTCTGCTATCAATCGCGCCGAAGACCGAGATTTATTCCGAGAACTGATGAACGAACTGGACGAACCTGTGCCAGAATCGGACATTGTGAATACATTAGAAAGCGCTCTGAATTTCGCTGACAGAATCGGCTATCCTGTGATTGTGCGTCCTGCCTTCACCCTTGGAGGAACAGGCGGCGGTATCGCTTCTAATGAGCAGGAACTCACCGAAATCGTAGAACTTGGACTAAAACACAGCCCTGTAAATCAGTGCCTTATAGAAAAATCCATTGCAGGATTCAAAGAGATAGAATACGAAGTAATGCGGGATTCTAACGACAACGCCATAGTGGTCTGCAATATGGAAAACATAGACCCTGTGGGCGTACACACTGGCGATTCTATAGTGGTTGCTCCCTCGCAGACCCTTTCTGACAGGGAATATCAGATGCTGCGAAATACTTCGCTGAAAATCATCCGTGCTTTGGGAATTGAAGGTGGCTGTAATGTGCAGCTTGCTCTAGACCCGCATTCGTTTAATTATTATGTAATTGAAGTTAATCCGAGAGTGTCGCGTTCATCGGCTTTGGCGAGTAAAGCTACAGGCTACCCAATTGCAAAAATCGCAGCAAAAATCGCTGTGGGGCTGACTTTGGATGAAATCATAAATCCTGTAACGGGCAAGACTTATGCTTGTTTTGAACCTGCTTTGGACTATGTAGTTACCAAATTCCCTCGTTTTCCGTTTGATAAATTCGAAACGGCGGACAGAAGATTATCCACACAGATGAAAGCCACAGGCGAAATCATGGCTATTGGAAGAAACTTTGAAGAATCTCTCCAAAAAGCCATCCGTTCACTGGAAACAGGTATTCAGCATTTGGGATTAAAGGAAAAACAAGCCCTTGCCCTAACCGATGAAGAAATAGAAAGAAGAATAAAAATCTGCGATGACGAGAGGCTTTTCATCATTGGAGAAGCGCTGCGCAGAGGCTACGATTGGGAGAAAATAGTGGAATGGAGCAAAATAGATAAATTCTTCATTTGGAAAATCAAGAAACTCATTGATTTTGAGGCTGAAATAAAAAACAATCCATTTAACAAAGATATTTTAATCAAGGCTAAAAAATTAGGTTTTTCTGACCTTAATTTAGCTCTCCTTTGGAACTGTGCGCAGAGGGAAATTTTTAATTTTAGAAAAGAAAACGGCATCATGCCTGTCTATAAAATGGTGGATACCTGTGCTGCTGAATTTGAGTCCGAAACGCCTTATTTCTATGGAACTTATGAGGAAGAAAACGAGTCCATTGCCAGCGACAAGGAAAAAATCATCGTGCTGGGTTCAGGGCCTATCCGCATCGGGCAGGGCGTGGAGTTTGACTACGCAACGGTGCATTCTGTATGGGCGATTAAGGAAATGGGCTGTGAGGCGATTATCATCAATAATAATCCTGAAACCGTTTCTACAGATTTCTCCATTTCGGATAAATTATATTTCGAGCCACTGACCGAGGAAGATGTGATGAACATCATCGAGCTAGAAAAACCAAAAGGCGTGGTGGTGCAGTTCGGCGGACAGACCGCTATCAATTTGGCTGATAAACTGGCTTCCCATGGAGTAAGGATTTTAGGAACTTCGTTAGAAGATCTGGACAGAGCCGAAAACCGAGACAAATTTGAGAAAGCCCTGCAAGATTTGGGCATTCCTCAGCCGAAAGGAAAAACTTCCACTTCGAAAGAAGAAGCCATAAAAATTGCCAATGAAATCGGCTATCCTGTGCTTGTCCGCCCGAGCTATGTTTTGGGAGGAAGGGCTATGGAAATCGTTTATACAAAGGAAGAACTCGCTCATTACATGGAAAATGCAGTGGAGGCAAGCCCTGAACACCCTGTGCTGATTGACCGATATTTGACTGGGAAAGAGGTAGAAGTAGATGCTATTTCTGATGGCGAAACTACCATAATCCCTGGAATCATGGAACATATCGAGCGAGCGGGCGTGCATTCGGGAGACTCTATCGCGGTGTATCCTCCTCAAAATCTGACACAAAAGCAGATAGACACGCTCTCTGACTACACACAGAGACTTGCTAAAGGACTGAATATCATTGGACTAATGAACATTCAATATGTAATCTCTGATGGAGAGGTGTTTGTCATAGAGGTCAATCCTCGTTCATCTAGAACCGTTCCATTTTTGTCCAAAATCACTGGTGTTCCGATGGCAAAATTAGCCACAAAAGCTATTCTCGGAGCTAAATTAAAAGATTTAGGCTATCAAAATGGACTTATTCCTAATAAAGAAGGCGTTTATGTGAAAGTTCCTGTTTTTAGTTTTAGTAAATTGTCCAAAGTGGATATTTCCCTCGGCCCTGAAATGAAATCCACAGGAGAAGTGATGGGTAAAGACCAAACCCTAGAAAAAGCCCTATACAAAGGACTTATCGGCGCAGGAAGAAAAGTTCCTACCCATGGAGCGATTCTCTTCACGGTTTCTGACAAAGACAAAGCCGAAGCCGTAGGACTTGCGAAAAGATTTAGCTATATAGGTTTTAGAATATGGGCTACGGAAGGAACAGCGAAATTCTTCGAACAACATGGCGTAAAAACCAAAATAGGCTACAAAATAGGCGAAGAAGATGTAAACCTGATAGACCTCATCCACAAAGGAAAAGTGCAGTATGTGGTAAATACCACCACCAAAGGAAAACAATCTGAGCGGGACGGCTTCCAAATTCGCCGTATGTCGGTAGAAAACGGAGTCCCATGCCTTACCTCTATGGATACTGTAGAAGCCATCCTAAAAGTACTGGAATCCCTTACTTTTAGCATAGATGCGATGTAAATAATTGGGTGGAATTGACACCTTATATAGTGCTCGTATATAGCTTTATCACTGATAATAAGAACTTTCAGTGGTGAATTCTCCTGTAATGGTTACCTGCCTTATGGGCGTTTATCTCATTCCAAAATGGGGAATTCGGGTTTTAAAAAAGTAAATTTGTAAATTAGCAGACTAATAAATCTGATTTATGAACCCAATAATCAAACAATGGGACACAGCCAAATCTCTAAAAAGATGCCAATATAAGG
>CAUSFO010000095.1:0-4170 GCA_963530895.1 uncultured Flavobacteriaceae bacterium
TGACCTTTGGGTTATGAATCCAACGCTCTAACCACCTGAGCTACCTCGCCATTTTGGTGGTGCAAAAATACGAAATATTTTCATACCACCAAATTATTTTATTCTAATGTTGATAAAAATGCAGAAAAATTAGTTGGTTTTTCTATTATCTTACCATTTTTGTCCAACACAAAATATGTCGGCGTAGCGCGCACATTGTAGGTTTCTGTGTAGCTGCTCTGCCATCCTTTCAGCTCAGTGTCATTTATCCATGGCAGGGAAGCTATTGTTTCTTTATACGATTTTGAATCTGAATCCAAAGCAAATGCAATAACCTCGATATTTTTTTCCTTTAATTTTTGATAATTTTCAGAAATAATAGGAAGTTCTTTCAAACAATGTGAACAAGTGGAAGACCAAAATAAAACCACTTTTTTATCAGCTTTCACTCCGCTGAGCTTTTTAGCCTTTGTATTAGAGACATTCGATGTGAACGAATAATCTGGCAATACCGCACCAATAGAGGTGTTTTTAATGGCTTTTACAATGGTTTTTAGCTGACTATTTACTTCATAGTTCAGACTAGAAGCTAGATTGAAATATTTTTCCTTTTGTTTCTCTAGTTCATAGATTTCAAAAATAGATAGCAATTCAGCCAAAATAATTTGTCCTCTAGATGTCTTTAAGTTTACTTTTTCAAGCAATTTATCCACTTCGCTGTCTATCGTTTCTGGCGAAGTTCTTCTTAGAAAACCTACTAATGCAGGTCTCAATAGGGAAGATGTTTCCAGCATAGAGCCAGAATTCGCAAAGAACTGTATGTACTCTTCTGTGCTGATGTTTGAATCCTCTTGACCACCTGTAAATCTACTATTATCTAGATAATATTGAATAAAAGGATGATTGTTTGTCGCTATATTACTATTCTCTAAAAGATGAATTTCACTCTCCAAAGCTTTGTCAAAAGTGCTGTTATCATTGTATAACTTCTTCATTTCAAGTAATACAGGAAGCACTTGACTTTTCTTTCTTTGAATTTGCGTCATGTGAGCCATCTTTTGGTTAGACTCATCCAGAAAATCTATTTTTGAAATTACACTTCCATTTGTGGTAAGTTTTATAACCACATCTTTATTTTCTGAGATTAAATTTACAGTTTTTCCGTTTTCTGGGAAATAGACTCTCATCATTCCCATATAATTTTTAGGAACATCTATTATCCATTTTCCATTTTTCTTATTAACCTCTTTTAAAGGAATGTATTTTGCTCCTTCTAAGGTAGAAACAGTTGCTGTTTTTTGACTGAAAGAATCAGCAGCCTCTATATTTATTTTAAATTGAGCGGATAAAAAACTAATACCCAGCAAAGCAGATAATATCGATATTTTTTTCATAATGTAAAAAGTTAAAACCCCTAGAAAATTTCTAGGAGTTTTTATAGTACTTATTTGTATACTTTTTTATTTTTTGAATAGTAGTATATACCAATAACCATTAATACAGCTATGGTAAGTAAGATTCCTTCATACATGTCTATAGGTACTGCAGTACCTGGGTTAGTTCCCCCCATGGGTGCTGTTGGTGGTGGAGGTATAGCACCTCCACCTTCTTGTCCATAAAGACCTCTTGATAATAAAGAGAACGATATTAGAAAAAATATCTTTACATTATTCAAAATGAATTTACTCAAATTCTTCATTTCTATATAATTTTATTATTTTATAACTTTTTGAGAAAACTTCTTACCAGTTTCAGATACTGCAGTCACTACATAAGTTCCTCTTACAGCACTTGGTAAGTTTACTACAAACTCTCCTTTAGTAGCATCTACATTAGCTTGTGAGAAAATTAATCTACCAGAAAGATCAAAAACTTGAACTGTTGCTTTTTTCCATTCTGGATCGAATAATATCTTGTGAGCTGCTATACTTTCATCATATGCTAAAATAGTAGCAGATGGTTTTTGAATAGTAGCGATAGTGTTTTTTTGAGAAACTAATTCTGCTGGTTTACCATAATAAAGTCCAAAATTAGCATCAGATGATACAGAGATTTTCTTATTATTGCCAACCAATACATGTTTTTTCCCATCAAAAATATAGAAACTCTCCCCAGATGATAATCTCTCTTGTCCATCTGCAATATCTTCCGCGTTTTCTAATATTTCAAATGCTAAAGATTTAACATCAGAACTATATATTCTCATAGGAACTTCTTTCCCTTTGAAATCATTTTCATTAGCTTCATTGATATACAACCAATATGAGTTGATCAAATCTTCATCTACCCCTCCTTTTTTAGACTCTTCGAAAGTACCAATAATCGTTTTACTATTAGCAGTCACCTGAGAAGAAAACTTAGTTGGCTGCCCAGAGACACCATCAGCATACACTACATAATATGTTCTTCCTAACTCTTTTCCATCAGCATCTAATGCAATTACCCCTAACTGCTTAACTGTAGAACTAGATAATCTAGCATTAGCTATTTTTGCTGTAGAGTTTGTGCTCAATTCAGAAAGGACAAAATCTTTATTTGAAGATTCAGATTGCACTGTAACCCCACCATTATATGTAGATGTATTACTTGAGTTTGCCTCATATGCAAACTTTCTTAATTGACCAAAATCTAAAACCTTAACACTAGGTCCAGATAACTTTATTTCAAAAGTTCCCATAGGTCTCACGATAACTTGCTTAACATCTCCTATAGCAACCCCCGCACTATTATAAGATACATATACACCACCAGTTTCTGCTCCAGTTGCTTTTACAGAAGTGCTAGGCTCAACACGAACTCCCATTAAATTATCTATAATAGTACCGATATATTTAAGGTTAATATTCGTTAGGTAAGGATTCCCAAATTGATATATGTTTTTACCATAATTACCAGTCCAAGGGCTGCTAGAATGTTCCCAATGATCTCCGAGGTAGGATTTATATTGCTCTCTATAATAGTTTGTATTTTCACCACCCACACCGAAATCTATACCATCTCCAGCTCCACTTAATACAGCTGTAATGTTACCTGCAAAAGGCACTCCTTTTATAGTGAAAACATTTGTAGATAGGGTATTAAGTGTTCCTCCTGAAAAAGCATTAAAATATCTAGAACCTATAGCATAATAACTTGTAGCACCATTATTTGCTACAGCATGTCCTGCCAATTTAATATCAGTGGTATTGTTAGTAGGTTCAAAATGATCAAATCTTACCTTACTGTTATTCCATACCAACACTCCTGTTCTATTTCTTCTATTACCACTAAGATTCGCATTTAATTCTGTAGATAGTTCAGAGAATTTTTTCTTGTAGAAAGGAATTGCCATTTGTTGGTAAGCACCATGAGAATTATCCTTATATTCTTTGTCTACAATCCCTGTAACTTGGGCTTGTGAAGTTTGATTGTCAATATAAAGTTGTCCATATTTAATAACAGTCCCTCCATTAACAATACTACCATTTGTTGTAGCATTTGACCAAAGGCGAAGGATAAAGTTTCCACCATTTGTTTTATTAGTATTTGATGCAGTAACAGTTTTAAAACCACCACCTACAATCATTACATTACCAAAATTATCTATCACACCATCAGCGACAGTTTTCACTTCTCCACCACTATAGATAAGAGCATCTTCTTTTATATGAAGACTTGCTTGGTCTTGAACACCTAATAATGACTGTGCATTTGCTGAAAAAGCAAGAGACAATAGGCCTAAAGTAAATATTTTTCTTTTCATATCTATAAAATTTGTATTTTTTACACACTAACTTCAATCGGCAAAGTTATAAAAAAAATGTTAAAAACAAAAAAATATTTGAATTTTAAAGTGTTAAAATTTATATTTTGCTGTAAAACCTACTCTTTCCATTCTTTATTTTTGATTGTTTTTAGGAGCTGCTGAAACTCATTGGCGAGGTAGAACTGAGTACCTATGGCATCAAAAATTGCATCTTGGGTAAGCACCCACTGAGGAACTTCATCAGGGATTTTGCCATCATTACTGTCAAAATAGTCCTCGCGCCATTGTTTGCTGTCATAGTACGCCACGAGCCTATCATAGTCTGGCTGGACAGTCTTCCATTCTTCTAGTACTTCTTCTGCTTTGGTGAGAATATTTTCTACTTTCATTAAAATCTCATTCATCTCGCGGATGTTTTCGTATCGCTCTTTCATTTTGGAAATATT
>CAUSFO010000096.1:0-4098 GCA_963530895.1 uncultured Flavobacteriaceae bacterium
ATAAAAAATATATTATATTAAATGTATTTTTTCTCTCTGAGAAATCAGTAAATATTTAATTTATTATTGTATATTTGCTAACAATTTTAAGTAAGGCTATTTATTTTTTGTAATTTTTGTGCTATAAAATTTATAAATCCTTATTTATATGAGTAGGGTAGTAGTGCTATCCTTTAGGAATTTTACAATAAACTAAAAAAATCACAATTATGCCAAATACTATAATCATAGGTTCAGGGTCATATATTCCAGAAAGAATTATTGATAATACCCACTTTTCAGATGTTGTTTTCTATGATGAAAATGGAAAAACTATTGACAAACCTAATGAGGAAACTATTAGAAAATTCGCGGAAATTACTGAAATTGAGCGCCGTAGATATATAAATGATAATGAAAACAATTCTGATATTGCTACAAAAGCCTCTGAAAGTGCTATCCAAAATGCAGGAATAGACCGAGAAACTATAGATTATATTATTTGCGCGAGTAATTTCGGGGAAATCAATGTAGATGGAATTAGTAGTTTTATGCCTTCTATGTCCGCAAGGATAAAACATAAACTTGGCATAAAAAACAGAAAATGTGTAAATTATGATATGATTTTTGGTTGTCCTGGCTGGGTAGAATCTATGATTTTGGCGGATTCTCTCATAAAGGCAGGAAAAGCCAAAACTATTCTAGTGGTAGGTTCTGAAACACCGAGCCGAGCATTAGACCCATATGACAGAAATAGAATGATTTTCGCAGATGGTGCAGGAGCTGTGGTCGTAAAAGCAACAGATGATGAAACTGTGGGAATGATTTCTTCAGCAACTATTTGTGATAATCAGGAAGAAATTACCTATTTGGATATGGCTTGCTCTCTTAACAAAGACCATGATCCTAAGAAAATATATGTTAGAATGGCAGGAAGGAAAATTTATGAGTATGCTTTGACTAATGTCCCTCCTGCAATTAAAGAAACTATTGATACTGCGGGAATTAGCATAGATGATGTGGAAAAAATTCTAATCCACCAAGCTAATGCCAAGATGGACCACGCAATTATCCAAAGGCTCTATAAACTCTATGGCAAGAATGAATATGACCACAACATCTCTCCTATGATTATCCAAGAAATGGGAAATACTTCTGTGGCGAGTATTCCTACGATGTATGACCTCATTACTAAAGGTAAAATGCAGGGACACAGCATGAAAAAAGGAGACTATATAGTGATGTGTTCTGTGGGTGCAGGGATGAATATCAATGCATTCGTTTATAAAATGCCTTAACAATTAATACTTTTTTCATACAAAAACTATAAAAACCACATCAGCATAAATCTATGCTGGTGTGTTCTTTTGAATAATATTTCAACCTATGCAGAAACAATTTTTACTTCTCTTCGGGATTTTTGTAGTCTTAGAAGTGTATGTTTATCAGGGAGTTAAGAGTTTGACTCAGAATCCTTTTATCAGAGGAGGATATGTAGCGGTTAATGCCTTGATTTATGCGGTTATTTTCTATTTTGCTGTTATCCGACCAGACTCTTCTAAAGTTCCTTTTATGATGAATATTGTGATGATATTCATCGTTCCAAAACTGGTTATGGTTCTTTTTCTTTTGGTGGACGATATTTTTCGGTTTGGGAAGTATTTGGTTCAGACTTTTTCAGCCAAGGGAAGCCACTATCCAGAGAGGAGAAAATTCCTTGGTTTGATGGCTTTGGGCGGTTTTGTCTTGCTTTCTCTTGCTGTGGTGGATGGCATTATTTTTGGGAAATATCGCCATATTTTGAGAAAAGTAAAATTAAAATTTAAAAACCTTCCTAAGAGTTTCAAAGGTTATAAAATTGTCCAAATTTCCGATGTTCACAGTGGAAGTTTTTCTGACCCTTCCAAACTGCAGCACGCTATAGATTTAATCAATGAGCAAAAACCTGATTTAGTGCTATTTACAGGAGATATGGTGAATAGTTATGCTGATGAGTTTAAGCCTTTTATCACTTTATTTTCTCAAATTAAGGCTAAAGATGGGAAGTTTTCCGTTTTGGGAAATCATGACTATGGATTTTATGGGCAATGGAATACGAGCGAGGAGCAAAAACAAAATGTTCCAAAACTAATTGATTATCAAAAACAAGCAGGTTTTGAAATGCTCCGAAATGAGCATAGAGTTTTTGAAAGAAATGGCGAAAAAATCTATCTTTTAGGGGTGGAAAACTGGGGAGAACCGCCTTTCCCTCAGTTTGGTGATTTGGATAAGGCTGTAAAAGGCGTTCCCACGGATGCCGTGAAAATACTGATGTCGCACGACCCCACACATTTTGATGCAGTGGTAAAGACTCATCCCTCTGATATTCAGCTGACTCTGTCTGGGCATACGCACGGAATGCAGTTTGGTCTTGATTTGAAAAATGTGAAATGGTCGCCAGTGCAGTATCGCTATAAAAAATGGATAGATTTATACGAAAGTATGGGAAAATATCTCTATGTAAACAGAGGTTTCGGGGTTATTGGTTTTCATGGAAGAGTTGGGATTTATCCAGAAATCACTTTGATAGAATTAGATTAAATACTTTTATAAAAGAAAAACCTCCAAAATTTTGGAGGTTTTTTTGTTTTTAGTAACCTAATAATTTTAGGACATCTTCAGGTCTTTGCTCTTCGCTAAATACCTCATATTCAAGTTCTCCGTCATCATTTCTGTTGATGAGAATATGTTTTGGCTGTGGCATCAAACAGTGGTGAACACCTCCGAAACCACTGATGGTTTCTTGGTAAGCTCCCGTATTGAAAAATCCGATATAAAGAGGTTTAGTATCACTAAATACAGGCAGGTAGATGGCATTGGTGTGCTGTTCAGAATTGTAGTAATCATCTGAATCACAGGTTAGTCCACCCAAGAAAACCCTTTCATATGAATCTTCCCAGCGGTTTAGCGGAAGCATGATAAAATGGCGGGAAATAGCCCAAGTGTCAGGCAATGTAGTCATAAAACTGCTGTCTATCATATCCCATTTTTCTCTATCGTTTTGGCGTTTTTGGCTGATGATTTTGTAAAGATTGGCACCGCTTTCTCCAACTGTGAAAGACCCAAACTCAGTATAAATATTAGGTTCTTCCACGCCTTCTTCTTCGCAGAATTTCTTGATTTGAGATACAATTTCGTTAATCATATACTCATAGTCATAATCAAAATTAAGAGAAGTTTTTATAGGCAGTCCTCCACCTATGTTTAGGGAATCTACCTCTGGTGCGATTTTCTTCAAACGAGCATAAACACGCAGACATTTGAACAATTCGTTCCAGTAATATGCGGTGTCTTTTATTCCTGTATTGATGAAAAAATGGAGCATTTTCAGCCTTGCATTTGGGTGTTCTGCGATTTTTTGGCTGTAATAAGGGATAATATCCTTGTATCCAATTCCCAGTCTTGATGTATAAAATTCAAATTTCGGTTCTTCCTCAGATGCGATACGAATACCGATATTGAAAGTCCTGTCAATACTTTCTGTCAGTTTGTCCAGCTCACGATAATTGTCAATTATCGGCATTACATTTTCAAAACCATCATTGATTAGATTTGAAATTTTTTCAAGATAATCATCTGTTTTAAAACCATTACAAATAACCTCTATATCTCGGCTTACTTTCCCTTTTTCAAAAAGTTTTTTCACAATATCAATGTCAAATGCAGAGGAAGTCTCCACGCTGATATCATTTTTCAGAGCTTCTTCTAAAACGAAAGAAAAATGGCTGGATTTCGTGCAGTAGCAGTATCTGTAGCCGTTTTTGTAGTCGTTTTTATCGATGGCTTCTGCGAACCATTTTTTGGCTCTTTGTATGTTTTGTGAAATTTTTGGAAGGTAACTTACTTTCAGCGGCGTCCCGAACTGCTCCACCACATTCATCAGATTGATTCCGTGAAAGTGCAGGCTTTCGCTGTCGTAGTTGAACTCTTCCTGTGGAAAATATAAGGTCTGGTCTATTAGCTCAGAATATTTTATTTTCATTTTTTGCAGGTATAAATTTTGAGTTAAAAATGATATGCAAAAATGCAAAAAAAATACGAACAATAAAATTTTATTTTATAAACACTTATACACAATTA
>CAUSFO010000097.1:0-4095 GCA_963530895.1 uncultured Flavobacteriaceae bacterium
TATTTCATTTTGTTTTAAATTCTTACTCTACAACCACCTCATAATCAATCTCAAAGAACTCAAAACCTGTGATACCATTTTCTTCTATGGCTTGTTTCAGGCGCTCTGAGCAGAGAATATCTCCTTGCCAAGTACCAACAATATCAAATTTATCTATTAAAACAATTTTTCTCCACTCTATATTTTTTTTGGTTTCTTTCCAGATTTTGTAGTCATACTCGTCATATTCTTCTGCGGTCTTAATTCCCAAAACTCTTTGATTATCTATAAAATACTCACTTTTTTCATAATTATAGTTGTGAAGCACATCTATCGGAAACTGAAAAATCCAGTATTTGAATTTTTCTTCTTTGTAGAGGAGCCGTGTTTCGTAGAAATGATATTTCGGAGCGATTCTGAATTTTTCTAAAAGCGATTTTAATTTATCCGAGATATACCAACCACACATTATACTTCCCACTCCTATAAAATCGTGGACATCAAATAAAGCCCATTCCCAGTATTTTTCTTTATCAAAACTTTTTAAAACAAAATAATCAAAAATGGGAGTATTTTCAATAATTTCCCCTTTTCCTATTCTATAAAAATACTCTTTTTCAGGCACATTTTTACCTTCAGCGCCACTTGCTATTCTTCCTAATTCTGGAAATCGTGTTTTTCTTTTTATTTTATAATATTTCATAATTTAAAATTTTGTTATCTGATTTACATCTTTTGTTCCTAATAAAACATCTTTTTCTAAAACATCTTTTGATTTTTGTATCAATTCTTGTATTTCTTCAAAAGCTTTTTCAGGTTTATTCAGGTTTCTTGGAGAAGTAATAATTTCTGTTATTTTTTCATCAATTGCATTATCATAATCAGGATGGTTTGCATGTCCTGATATTTCGTATTTAAGGCGTTTTTTCTGCAATGGTATGGCATTGTCCAAACCATTAAAATCAAACTTTTTCCCATTTTTCTCCGCCCATAGCAGTAGTTCCTGTAGAGCCTCATTTTCTTTTAAAATACTTATAGGAATAATGTGATGGACTTCAAAATTAAGAGGTTCTCCTAAGTCATATTTTTTAAATACATTATTATACCATGTTTCAAAATCACCCTTTTTCACCATTTTTTCGAAGTATTTTTTTGCATATTCTTTTCCTATTTTACTATCCAGAACATTTCGTATTGTACTACGATTTTTAATAATATCCTCTGCTAGCTCTTGCGCAGAGTTAAAAATCTTTTCGGCATTTTTTCCTACTATAGGATCAATACTTTTTTGATTACCAATAGGGATAGCTTCGCCATCGATATCGGCTATTCTTATTCCGTTTTCATCGACAGGCAGTTTTTCTATATCAGCTTGTTTCAGTTTATCGATGATGGAAATTTTCCCGTTAGGGATACCACAGTATAGGGTGTTTCCATCTATTTTGAACCTAAGCTCATATCGTTTGAAGTTCTTCCCTGTGGTGTTGATTACATATTTAAAGGTTCTACGGGTTGTGTTAAAGGTTACTTTGACCGTTTTACCAGCTATTTTCATGGTGTTGCTGATAGGGTCTAGGAGATCCATGATTTTATTGATTTTTCCTAGTTTCCCAGCCTTCACCATACCGAGTGGTATGGTTATCAGATCAAAGGTAGATTTTCCGTACTGTTGTGCAATCTTCGGAGAAGAACCTGTTGTATGGGCTTGTTTTATATGCTCCCAGAGCATATCCCAGGCACATCCTACATAGGTATCAGAGTCGTTGTATTTATTACATTTTTCTATCCACTCTTTATATTTTTCTATTTCTTCTTTTCTAAATTCTTTATCATATAAGAATTGCATTCCCTTATATTGTAGAGAGGCAAGCTCAGGAATACCTTTTACATTTTCTACCAGTCCGTTCCATAGTCCTACCTTAAAGGCAAAAGTAAGATGCTCGGGAGTTACATTTTTTTCTGTTTTGATACCGCTCTTCTTTATGACTTCTTTAGCAATGATGTCACTAGGGGTAAACTGTGATATAGCTTTGTCTACTTCATACAGAATAGGGTTATATTCTTCCACGGTAGGATCGTAGAATTTAGGTGGTATTTCGAGATAGGAAATAAGATGAGCTAATCCATCAAATATTGCAGTGAATGGGTTAAAATTTCCACCCCACGACATGTCACTGATGCTAGGGATTTTCTTGAAAATCGCTCTATTTTTGATGATGTTTTCTCTATTTTCTACCCCTCCCCCTACTGTAAAATCTATGGTAAATTGTTTTTCATCTACATAATTAGCCCAGAGATAGATTTCTTTTTTAGAGGATTTTTCTAGATTATTAAATAAATCTTGTATTTCTTTTATTCGCTCTGGAGGAGTAGAGGAATCAGTGATAAAAATTCTTCCCTTTATTCCTGTATTTTTATTTGAGATATTCAGCTGGTCTAATATCGGCTGTATATCAATTTTTTTACCAGAGTAGTTAGAAACACCATTGTTTGTTTGTTCATCTATTTTTTCCTCATTATAAGTATTATTTTTTGGACATCCTAAATACCCAGAATAAGTATCTTTACTTGTATCAGTATCATTTTTATGTTTAGAGATAAAGTCGAGTAAAGTATTATGATTTTTATTTAGAATAATATTTCTAATATTTTTTAATGGCGTTCTGATATAATAGTGATAATTACAACTTTTGTTAGTATTATAAAATAACCAAATAGTCGCTTTATCATTAACAGAATTAACATCTACTATATTAGAATTACTAATTTCGTTCTCCCCATTAAAATACTTTCCATTCTTCCACTCATAATGCTTTTTGTCATTATAGAAACCAGGAACGAAACCATCAGGAATACTTTTTGTATCCCATCCTACTAAATTAGTGTCTGTTTTTACTAACTGCCAGTTGGGAGTTAGTCCATATCCTCCTGCCAGCTCTCCCTCTTCTTGTTTTTGGAAAGCATAAATTTTTATTTTAGGGTCGTTAATTTGTTTCCAGTCGAAGTGAGATAGTTCAGCGGCGCCAGCGTAGTCCATCAGGAGGTTAGTTGAAGCCCGAGGTGTTTTGATGAGTTTATTACTCCAAGGATGCTCTAGTCTGAATACACCGTGTCCGAGTTCATGAGCAGGTGTATTTTTATCCTTGGATTTGTAAGCATATCCATACTGTCCCCCCAGCGGCATGAACCCTTTCTGCCCAGTAGAAGAAGCTTTTTCAGTAATGAACAGTACATATTCATTGATTTTTGCAGGATAAAGCCTGTTGATGCTCTGCTGCATTTTGCTGTAGTGCGACAGGGGATTATCATCAGGAGTGTCAATATCTTTAGTTGTGATAGCCGATATATCCAGTACAGGCTGTTTTTTTATGTCAAAGTTGATCCCTGCTCTGCTGTAGGTATTATGTATATTTTTTGCTATTGTATCGAGTTCAGCCTCAGAAGCCTTATCAAGAGGCACGAGGGATAGATTGACATTTTTTGGTTCTAGATGTACAAGTCTAAAAGAACCTATGATTTTTTGTTTCGCCTCTTTTAGTTCTTTTTGTTTCTTATCTTCTTTGTTTGTTTTCTGCTGATTTTCACTAGGGAGCAGCACCGCCATGATTTCTTCTTCTCCATAGCTGAAAACCCCCTTAAGTTCGAGCTTGTATTCTCTTTGGTTTCCAGTATTAGAGATTAATTCAGCGTTGATGAGTTTCCCGCTTCCTAGGACTTTGAACTCTATTTTCGCCTCTTTTAGTTTCGGGTCCTCTATGATGATTCTTGCCCCGATGAATTCCTTCTGCCCTTTTACTAACGCTTTGTAAGGAATGACGATGTTTCTTCCTTTGGTATCTTTTACCTGCGGATATCTATCGAAAGGAATTTTTGTGATATCAGGTGTATCAAAATAGAAACGGGAGTCTTTCATTGAGATCCACTTTATGGCCACCCCATTAGCGGAGTATTGTGTAATCTCAGAGATATTTCCTGAAGCAGAAGTTTTTACCCCTTCAGTATTGTCAGCATTAGATTTTCCAGATTTCGCGATTTTTTCACCTTCAATGACCGTTCCCTGCTCATCTACCTGCCATATTTTTCCGTTGCTGTCAGTGATGGTGTAGTCTCTTCCCG
>CAUSFO010000098.1:0-4087 GCA_963530895.1 uncultured Flavobacteriaceae bacterium
ATAAACATCTTTGTTATCTTGATACAAGTTTTGAACTTGTTGATGCCCAACGCTGTTTCCCTTAATGTCTTGATTATAAATAGTTTGTTTATTTAATTCCAATATTTCTGCAACATCTGTTTCTAGTAGTTTGGCAATCATAAAAAGCCTTTCTATACCCTACATTTTCTAATCATTCATAATAAGATTTATTTATTCATAAATAATTGTTTTTGTAAAGTTTTTTTGTAATTTCGAGGAGTAATTTTAAAAAATAAGTAAAATGGAAAAGAAAAAAGATCAGACAGGTAAAGCAATCCTTGGAACAGGTGCTGCAGCTGCAACAGTGGCAGGAGGAGTAACAGCAAATGCTGTAGTTGGTGGTTCTGCAGCTACGATTATGTCCACGGTTGCTGGTACTCCAATAGCAATGATAGGGTCTATGGTAGGGACAATGACAACAGGCTTGTCAGGAGGAGCTGCAATTTCAACAGGTTTATCAGCAATTGGTGGTGGAATGGCAACAGGGGCGGTTGTTGCAGCAGCAGCACCAATTGTGGCAGTGACAGGTTTAGTATATGGTGCATATAAACTATTTTTTAGTGATGATAAATAAAATATTCTCTTAAAAGTAGTTATTTCTTTTGAGAAAAGTCATTTATATCAATAAAAATAAAAGTTATGGGTAATTCTGCTTGGGGACATGGTTATAAGAAAGGCTTTGAAGAAGGTAGAAAAAAAGGATATAGCCAAGGAAAGAGTGATTATACAGGATGTTTGCATATTGTTGCATTTATGGTAGGAAGTATTATTAGTGTTTTTGCTCTTGTCGTTAGTGTGATATAAATTGAAGTCTAATTAAAGTAAAAGACAACGCCCCTTCAATTAAGGATAAAATGAAAAAAGATCCTAGAAAGGTTAATAGTAATGTGGGGTTGGAGGAAGCGCAGTAATGACAGCAGGTGGGACAATAGGTATGTATATAGGTGGTCCCTTTGGTGCATTGGTAGGAGTCGCTGTTGGAGGAGTAATAGCTTTAGTAATGGTTGAAGATGCTGATGATAAATAAGGAAAGTATATAGAAAAGGTAGATTTATAAATCTACCTTTATTTTTTACGCCTTCCAAAAATCCCTATCCAAACTTCGGTATTGTATGGCTTCGGAGATATGGGCAGGACTGATGTCTTCAGAATCATCTAGATCTGCTATGGTTCGGGCTACTTTTAGGATTCTATCGTAGGCACGAGCGGAGAGATTTAGTTTTTCCATGGCGTTTTTTATCAGCTGCTGGCAGGTGCTGTCCAGATCGCAGTATTTTTCTATTTCTTTTGGTCCCATTTGGGCATTGTAGTTGATATCCAGTTCTTTATATCTTTGGGCTTGTATCTCTCTGGCTTTCAGCACGCGGTTTCGTATTTCTATACTACTTTCGCCTTTTCTTTTTTCTGCAAGTTGTTTAAACTCTACTTTCTGGACTTCTATATGAATATCTATTCTGTCCAAAAGCGGCCCAGACAGCTTGTTCATATATCTCTGCATTTCGGTCTGGGAAGAGGTATTGTTCGGGTCATCAGGGAAATAGCCCGAAGGACTCGGGTTCATACTTGCCACCAGCATAAAACTCGATGGATAATTCACCGAAAATCTCGCTCTGGAAATCGTTACCTCGCGGTCTTCCAGAGGCTGTCTCATTACTTCCAAAACAGCTCTTTTAAACTCAGGAAGTTCATCAAGGAAAAGGACTCCATTGTGCGCAAGGGAAATTTCACCAGGTTGAGGATAGGCACCGCCGCCCACTAGAGCGACATCTGAAATGGTGTGATGAGGTGAGCGGAACGGGCGAACGGTCATCAGTGAGGTGTTGCTGCCCATTTTTCCTGCTACGGAGTGGATTTTAGTGGTTTCCAGAGCCTCTTTCATCGTGAGTGGAGGTAGGATGCTGGGAACTCTCTTGGCGAGCATGGTTTTTCCGCTGCCAGGAGGGCCTACCAGAATGATGTTGTGCCCGCCGGCAGCTGCCACTTCCATGGCTCTTTTGGCGGTTTCTTGTCCTTTTACTTCCGAAAAATCATAGGGAAATTCATTGATTTTATTTTGAAATTTCTTGCGAGTGTCTATTTCGGTTTTTTCCAAATCTCTTTCTCCATTGAAAAAGTCAATAACCTCTTTGATGTTTTCCACACCGTAAACATCCAGATTATTCACTATTGCGGCCTCTTGGGTATTTTGTTTAGGTAAAATAATTCCTTTAAAGCCTTCTTCTCGCGCCTTTATCGCAATGGGCAAAACGCCCTTTATCGGCTGTAATCCGCCATCGAGGGAGAGCTCCCCCATGATGATGTATTGGTCTAAATTTTCGGCAAGAATTTTATCTGAAGCCGCCAAAATCCCAATCGCGATGCTCAGGTCATACGCAGAACCTTCTTTGCGAAGGTCAGCAGGCGCCATGTTGATGGTGATTTTCTTGCCAGGGAGCTTGTGACCTACATTTTTCAGAGCTGCCGAAATACGATGGCTGCTTTCCTTGATGGCGTTGTCAGGAAGCCCCACGAGATGATAGCCCACACCTTGGTCTACATTTACTTCTATCGTGATGGTCTGGGCAGAAACTCCGTGTATGGCACTACCAAAAACTTTGACTAGCATAATATAAAGATTACAATTTTAACAAATTTCTTATTTCATCATTCCCAAAATAATCATGGATAAATATAGGAAAAGCGCTTAATACACTAACTTCATTATTTTTATTAATAAATTTTTTCTTTTGATTATCAAATATTTCTAATTGAGAATAGATTTGAGTCGGAAAAGAATAATTATCATTGATAATATAATTCATTTTAAAAAGGTTTGCACTAATCAAACTTTTCCAGACATCATAAGTGTAAGTTTTAAAATCGATGAAATTATTGTTATTATTTTTACAATAATCATTTACCAATTTTTTATAGTCTTCTGAACAAGTAGCAGAAGTATTTTGAAAATCATTGTGGTTACAGAAGTGTTTTAGAGCTTCAATCATTGGATAACTAATATATAGTTTCCCATTTTCTGTTTCATCATTAAAAATCTCTAATAAATTTTTTAGTTTTACATCATTGGCATTACTTGCATGATTATCGTAATCAAAAAATAGGTATATTCCTGAAAAATAAGTTCTATTGTAATCCCTTAATTCTGATATTCTATCTTTTAATAAAGAAAAAATATCTAAATCATTATCTGTTTGAATATCCTTGTAAATAGCATATATAACAGTTCCAAAAACACAAGTGATAATAGTCTTTTTAGGAAAGAAAAATTCCTTTATCTTTTCATGTATACTAGGTTCTGCTTTACTACCTTCAAAAATAAAAAGAATATTATTAGATGGAGAACCCATTTGCTTTATATATTTTTTCAAGATTATGTCCTTCTCTGAGTTCTTTTACTGTAGCATTAGGCAAAGATTTTATTTCTTTTTTATTCATAATGAAGTAACAATCAGGACGAAGTAAATCATTATTCATGATAGAGGTATTATGGGTAGTCAATATAAATTGAACACCCGTCTTTTTTAACTCTTCTACAATAAGTTCGGATAATTCATGATGATAAAAAGCGTCAAATTCATCAATGAATAATAATGAAACTTTATTTTTTTCTCTAATATCTTGAAACCAAGCATAAAATAAAGTAAGAGAAAGTGTTCCTTGTGATGCTATATCAAAAAAAGGAATATTTTTATTTTCATCAAAATGAAAAACTATTATTTTCTCACCACTAATATTATATACAACTTTTAAATTACAATCTACACCAGCTTTATTTAAGAAGTTTTGGAAATCTTCAATATTATTATTCTTTATGATATCATCAGTAATTAACCCTTTTCTTGTATCGAATCCCATATACAGATTATCTTTTAAAGAGCGAAAAAATAGCATTCTATCAATGAAATCCATGAAGTTATTAAAAATATTTTTTTCATAATTTTCTTTTAAAATAGCATTTGAATTAATATATTTTAAAACAGACAGTTTGTCTTCTAAATTTTTATTTAAAGTTTCAGTTCCTTTAAAATTTATAGTAGCTATATTACTTTTTTTTCTATCAATAGAAGCT
>CAUSFO010000099.1:0-3876 GCA_963530895.1 uncultured Flavobacteriaceae bacterium
GCAAAATTTATGAAAATCAACCCAAATTTTTGATTGATTTTAATCTAAAAAGTCTGGAAATTATCCAAAAATTATTGAAAACAGACCAAAGTTTTTCATTAACCGAAGAATACATCAAAACACCTTCTGTAAAGGATTTTAGGGGAAGTTTTTCAGCAAAAATAGAACCTGCCTTCCAGCAGGAGGAATATTACCAAGCTTTTTCTGCTAAACTGGGCTTTATCAAATACCTTTCCGTAGTAGATTTGCTCTGCAACCTCGGTCCAGAGGCTGATTCTTACCTAAAAAATCATAGAAATGAATAAAAAAATTATTTTTCCGCTGATTTTCTTGGGACAGCTGTTCGCTGCACAGAGTTTTAAAATCATTCCTTTGGGCGTTTTTGGTGGAATAGACGAAAGCAATCTTTCTTCTTATCTCATCTCTGAGCCGAGCAAAGAGTCCTATCTGGCTCTGGATGCAGGAACTATCCATACAGGGCTGAAAGTTTATTTACAAAAAAACAGGAAAAAAGAAAGTCCAGAGCAATTTTTAAAAGAAAAAATCAAGGGATATTTCATTTCGCATCCGCATTTTGACCACAGCTCGGGGCTGGTTATCAACTCGCCCGAAGATTCTAAAAAGAACATTTATGCAGCGGAATTCGTGATAGAAGCCCTCAAAAAACATCATTTTTCTTGGGAAGCTTGGGCTAATTTTGCCAATGAAGGCGAAAAACCTATTTTGGGAAAATACACCTACAAAAAACTGAACACAGATGAATGGACAAGTGTGGAAAATACTGATTTACAGTTGAAAATGTATTATCTAAGCCACACAGGGAAAAATCTAAGTTCTGTAGCGCTTATCAAAAATTCTGAAAATCAATACTTTGTATATCTAGGAGATACAGGCGCAGATAGAATCGAAGGAACGGAGCAGCTTGCCGATTTATGGAAAGCCATCGCTCCGATTATCAAAGAAAAAAAGCTGAAAGGCATCGCCATAGAATGTTCTTACAGCAACGAACAACCTGAAAACCAACTATATGGACACCTCACTCCTCGCCTATTGACTGAGGAAATGGAGAATTTGGAGAAACTTGTCGGCGAAGAAGAGGGGCTGAAAGGTTTAAATCTCATCATTACCCATATCAAACCTAAGAAAAACATTCATCAAAAAGTTAAAAGAGAGTTAAATGTTTTGTATAAAAAAGGGATAAAAATTATCTTTGCTAAACAAGGAAAAGTAATTAATTTATAAATAACAAATTTACAATGAAAAAAGTACTCATTGCAGCGGCGTTTTTAGCGTCTTTTAGTTTTGCTTTTGCACAAGACAAAATGCAAAATAATGATTTGAAAACTTGGTATCACAAAGATTTTTCAACTACCAATGTTTATGGTGTTAATACCAACAATGCTTACAAGTTCTTAGAATCCAAAGGATTAAAGCCAAGAACTGTTGTAGTAGGTGTTTTGGATAGCGGTGTGGAAGTAGACCACCCAGGGCTGATTAACAACATGTGGAAAAACCCAAATGAAATCCCAAACAATGGTATAGATGATGATAAAAACGGATATGTAGATGATATCTATGGATGGAACTTCATCGGTGGAAAAACAGCTGATGTAGATGCTGATAACCTAGAAGTAACTAGAATGGTTAAAAAATATCAGCCGATATTTGAAGGGAATGATTCTGCTAAAAATAAAGCTAATCAGGCAAAAATGTCAGAGGAATATGCTATGTACCAAAAGTCTAAAAAATTATTTGATGAAAAAGGTTCAGAAGCTAAACAATATTATCAATATTTCTCTGGGTTTAATAATGCTATCCCAAGTATTGTAAAAACTCTAAATGGAAAGACTTTGACTAAAACTAATTTAGCAGCGATAAAACCTGCTTCTCAAGAAGACAGCAGAAACTTGCAGATTTTAAATTCTCTTGTTCAAGAGGCTGAAAATGTAGGAAAAACACCAAAAGAAGTTGAAGAATTATTGAGAAAAGAGGTAGATGGTGCCCTAAAACACTACGAATCTCAGGCTACAAAACACTACAACCTTGATTTTGACCCAAGAAAAGAAATCGTAGGAGATAATTATGACAATTATAACGAAAAACACTACGGAAACAACCATTACGAAGGACCTGATGCATCTCACGGAACGCATGTTTCTGGAATCATCGCTGGACTTCCTCATGGAAACGAAATTCAGTATGGTGTAGCTCATAAAGTGGCTAAAATCATGACTGTAAGAGCCGTTCCAGATGGAGACGAAAGAGATAAAGATGTTGCTAATGCTATCAGATACGCAGTAGACAATGGAGCTAAAATCCTTAACATGAGTTTTGGTAAAGCTGTATCTCCAGGGAAAAAACATGTTTGGGAGGCTATGAAATACGCTGAGAAAAAAGGTGTTCTTCTGGTAAAAGCAGCAGGAAATGAAAATCAAAACATCGGAGAAAATGAGTATTTCCCTACTAATTTCATGAAACAGTCAGACGAAAAACCATTCGTTAGTAATATGATAGTGGTAGGTGCTAGCACAAACAACAGCCAAAATCTAAGAGCTAGATTCTCTAACTACAATGGTAAAATGGTAGATGTTTTCGCGCCAGGACAAGAAATCTACTCTACTGTTCCAGATGCTAAATACGAATACCTACAAGGAACTTCTATGGCATCTCCAGTGGTAGCAGGTGCGGCGGCTGTGCTTTGGGCATATATGCCAAGCCTTACTCCTCAGCAGATCAAAGAAGCATTAGTAAAAACAGTAAATAAATCTACTGTAAATGCAAATGTAGATTCTAGTGCAAACTTTGACCAAATTTCAGTTGCAGGCGGAGTAATAGACCTTTACAAAGCAGCTCAATATGCTTATGACAATTTTTACAACAAAAAAGGTGTAAAAGCAAACAGAAAAGCAGCTAAGTCTAAATAATATAGAAAAACGCTTCCAAAATTAGGAAGCGTTTTTAATTTTAAATAAACACCACCATTTCAGTGGTGTTATTTTGTTTTCTAATTAACTGGAACTGAATAGAACCAGTTTTCATACCAAGTTGTTCCATATACCTGGCTTGCAGATGTGTTATATTCAAAGGCACTTCTGATAATATTAGGAACATCACTCTGTAAATTCAGATATAATGTCTGATAGGAATTAGTATTATTATTATAAATAAAATTCCCTACTAATTCATAATCATGCTCTAAATATGGATGGAACATTGTGTAGACAGGTTTTTCATTAGTAAATCCATTATTTGTTCCTACATCTTTCAGTCCCACATAGACTCTCGTATAAGCTTTTGTAGGGTTAGGTACTTGAGAACTCAATATGTGAAGCTTTACAAAAACCATGTTTGTCCCTGGTTTCACGACCACGGTAGCGATTTTATTCCAACGCGAATTCCCTAATCTCACTCCTGCATTCCATGTAAATCTTCCTACAGCAGGTGCTCCTTTGAATAATTCTACATCTTTCCAAGTTCCTACACCATTAGCATCACTGGTAAGTACTTTTCCTGCCCCTTGGTTAGTATCTTGTATCTTGATGGCGTTTGGACCATTAGCTACAATATGAACTTTAGAATCAGGTTTATATGTTCCTATACCTATATTAGGGCTTCTGTTGTGTCCATTTTTATACCCTAAGATGATAGTATTATCTTGTCCAGAGCTTGCAGTAAGTTCAGAAGCATTGATTCCATTTCCTATTACTACTACATTGTCTAATTCTGATGAGTTAACAGTTGGGAAAGTTGAACTTCCTAAATGCACATTATTATGTCCTTTTACCCATTCTCCTGCTCCGTTACCAATAGCAGTGTTGTTATTTCCTGTAACATTATTTACCAAAGCATTCAGACCTTGAGCGTTGTTATGCTGTC
>CAUSFO010000100.1:0-3795 GCA_963530895.1 uncultured Flavobacteriaceae bacterium
GTGGGGCTTTGTGATGGACTGAATAAAATCGGTAAAAAAGCCGTTTTGGTGCTTCGTGAGCCTAGTTTAGGGCCTGTTTTCGGGAGCAAAGGCGGTGCCGCTGGTGGAGGATATGCCCAAGTTATCCCAATGGCGGATATCAACCTGCATTTTACAGGAGATTTTTCGGCAGTGGAAAAGGCAAATAACCTTCTTTCTGCATTGATAGATAATAACTTACAAAGTAAAAAACACAATCTAAACATAGACCCAAAAACCATCGTCTGGAAGCGTGTGATGGATATGAACGACCGAGCTCTGCGCCAGATAGTCATAGGAATGGGCGATAAAAACGGCGTAGTAAGGGAAGAAGGTTTCAATATCACACCTGCATCCGAGGTGATGGCAATTCTCTGTTTGAGCCAAGATTTTGAAGACCTGAAACAGCGTTTAGGAAATATCTTTGTGGGCTATACCTATGATAAAAAGCCTGTTTTTGCAAGAGATTTAAAGGCAGAAAACGCTATGGCAATCCTGCTGAAAGATGCCATTAAACCTAATTTGGTTCAGACTTTGGAGGGAAATCCTGCCATTCTGCATGGTGGCCCTTTTGCGAATATTGCACAGGGAACAAATACCATTATCGCTACTAAAATGGGGCTTTCTCTCGGTGATTATGTCGTTACGGAAGCTGGTTTTGGTGGAGATTTGGGAGCAGAAAAGTTCATTGATATTAAATGCAGATATGCAGGCTTAAAACCTGATGCGTATGTGATAGTGGCGACTATCAGGGCGCTGAGATACCATGGCGGAGCGAAAAAAGATGAATACGGAAGCCCGAATTTAGAATACCTGAAAAAAGGTTTCGGAAATCTTTGTAAACATATAGAAAACGCTCAGAATTACGGATTTCAGCCTGTGGTAGCGATTAATCATTTTGCTACGGATTCAGAGGAAGAAATCAAGTTTTTGAAAGATGAATGCGCTAAACTGGGAGTTCATGCTGTTTTGGCGGATGAATTTATGCACGGCGGCGAGGGAATGAGAGATTTGGCTAAAACGGTAGTGGAGGCAACGGAACAGCAGTCTGATTTCAAATTTTTGTATCCATTAGAAGAAAGCATAGAGGCTAAAATAGAGGCTGTAGCAAAGAAAATATACGGAGCGGAAGGCGTGGTCTATTCACCGAAAGCAAAAGCAGACCTTAAAATTATAAAAGATCTCGGCTTTGATAAACTGCCTGTATGTATAGCAAAAACGCAGAAATCACTGAGTGATGATGAGAAAAAAATAGGAAGACCTACAGGATTTGATGTCACAGTAAGGGGCTTTGAGTTCGCTGCGGGAGCTGGTTTTGTGATTCCTATTTTGGGTGATATTATGCGTATGCCAGGACTTCCAGAAGTTCCTATGGCAGAGGGAATGACCATAGATGCAGAGGGAAATATTAGTGGTCTGAGCTAATAAAGAAGAATATTAAAAAGCGAAAAGTCGGAGTTTTTATCCGACTTTTCTTTTTTTGTTTAAGACAGTGTTAGCTTATTTTTTTGCCAATTTGTATTCAGGCTTTTTAGCATCACCTACTTTCTCAACAAGGTAAGCAGCATCTTCTTCTACTAAGAAAACTATTGGCTTGTCTTCAGGTTTAGCGCCCTCTACTTTAAGAGTAACGAAAGCACCATCTGCACTTACTTCGTAAGAACCTTTAGAGTTGTGCTGTCCGTCTTTTTTCTCTAAATAAGTTTCATCCAAAAGGAAAGAACCATCTTCGTTTAGAGTCAATTTAGTTTCGATACCAGGGCAGTCAGCACATGGTACTTTTCCAGAAAACTCACCTACATGCTTCTTAGGAGCTTCTGCTTTAGCAGCTTCCTCTGGTTGAGCTTGTTGAGTGCTGTCAGCTTCTACAGCTTGTGGAGTTTCAGTTTTAGCTTCTTCTTTTTTTGAACAGCTCACTGCGAAAAGTCCTGTTAATAAAACAGGCAAAATCATTTTTTTCATAATGGTAAAATAAAATTTAAATTAAAAACATTTTTAATGAATCAATAAGCATGCCAAAAGATTTTTTGAAGAACTTAAAAAAATAATGATTTTTATCATGTTTTCTAAAAATCTAAAAAAGCATTCTTTTTCTATTTGAAAAAATTACCAAGTAGTAAACCAAAACTCATCAAAAAGAGCATTACCTGTATAATCCCAATCTTTGTTTGGATTTGCTAAATCAAATACATCACCCATAGTGTAGGCTCTGTAGCCTGCTGATTGGCATTCTTCTTTTTCCCAATCTTTTAATTCTTCTTTACAACTGAAATAGACATATTCTAATGCGAAATCTTTCTCATTGTAATGATTTTCAAAAATAGTTTTGTATCGTGCTAATTGATTATCATGAGCAGATGAATATCCTTTAACCTCAATGAGAAGAGCATATTTTTTCTTTTCTTGAGTTTTGATATTGGTTATCTCAAACTCTGCCCATAGATCTATTTTGTCCCATTGTCTCCATGTTTCAGCTCTTTCTATCTTATAAATATTATCACCTAAACTATCTGGATTGCCAAAGAGTAATACAGATGCTATTTTTCTACAATATTTATGGGACTTATAATTATTGTATTTTATAGCATTATCAGCATCACAACATTGAAGAGTCCAAGATAAAAAAGCCTCAGCAAGACCTTCTATTTTATCTGAATCACGCTTATCTTTCATGAAGAAAGAATGTTTCTTTTCCATATGTTTTAAAGTTATTAATTTTATCTTATAATACGATATTTTAAACTTTCTTCTATGATTTCTCTATCTAATAGGAAAGTATAGTTTTCAGAGAAATATTCAGATAATCCCAGTTCATTAGTGTTTAAAAGTAATTCTGAAAGAAGAGGGTAGTTTCCTTTATTTAGGAAAAGTTCTTTTTTTTCCCATTTATCAAAATCAAAATACTCAATACTTATAGGAAATAAATACCCGTCTTTAAGTATCCAATTGACAATATCTCTAGAAAAACCATATCCATCATTCCGTTCAAGATTATCTTTTAACATTAAGGCATTTTCCTTTTCAATTTTAGCATTATACTCTATTGAAATTTCTCTATATTTTCCTAAGACTGTGAAACTTTTAGATATAGTAATAGGATAGATACTTTCATCAGCATTGTAAGTACCTAATTTAATATCATAACCATATTCGCTACTAAGAATTCTATAGATAATATTAGAACTGAATTCCTTTAATTTTTCTTTCCCTTCATCTTGTATTCTTTTTTTGTATTCATCAGTAGTCTCAAACTCTCCTTTCTTCGCCCATTCAATAAATTCTCCTTTTATTTCTGTTTTGATTTTATTGATATGTGCATCCTTTTTTAATTTTTCTTCTATTTCTATCTCTTTTTTTCTCTTCAACTTGTTGTTTTTTATTATTCTCCGCTTTTTTTATTTCTGCAGCTGTTTTTAGTTTTTCTGCAGCTTTTAGTTCATCAGCCATTTTTGATACGAGAGCCATTTGTTGTGCTGTACCTTTGTTTTTACCATATAAACTTAGCTTTTCGGCAAATAAAGCATTGATAAAGAAATCTCCTTTCTTTCTAAGCTGGGTAATATCAGACAGAGGTACTCCCATCTGCTGTAGATATTTGTTTTCTATAGCTATTTTTTTTGTTTCATAAGCTGATTTCTTTTGTCCAAAAACATTTGGTGCTATACAGATTAACAATGCACCCATTAAAACACTTTTTTTCATTTTATTAAAATTTTTTAAATATTTATTCCTACTCTTTTTTAGGCTTTTCGGATATCGCCTTTTATTGGGTTAGCT
>CAUSFO010000101.1:0-3630 GCA_963530895.1 uncultured Flavobacteriaceae bacterium
GTGATTTTTAATTTTATAAATGTAACTCTTGCTAATTTTTCTTTTTACCCCCAAATACAAGAAACATAAGGTTTTACAATAGATACTTTATATAGAGGCAGATTTGAAGCTAAAGGAAAATTAAAAGAGCTTTCGGATGATAACAGAGGATATTTTTATTTAGAGTTTTATGAAGGACAAAAGATTGAATTTTGGGCGGAATACATAGTTCTAAAGACAGAATAATCCTAATTTTTTAAATATAGTAATATTTCAGATATGCTGTTAAAAACATAATATGCTAATATAACACAAACTGAATTTTAATATTTTCAATATGACTATTATAGAACTTATAAAACTTATTAAACCTATTCCTGAACTATATATTAGGAAACATAGTATATTCTGTTTTGAAGCCTTTGTTAATGGGTGGTATCATCGTGATGAGAAAGAAGATGTAAAGTCTGATGTACTATATACCGAATTTTATGAATGGCTAAGAAAAAGATACAATATTAATGATTCTATGGGATGGGCTAATATACTTTTTTATAAATTTGAAACGGAAGAAAAGGCTTTGGATGAGTTCTTTGTTTTATTCAATACTTTTTATAAAGAAAAATATGAAACAAGTTTATGGTAATATGTATTGTTAAAATCTCAACAGATTGCTAATCAGTAAAATAAAACCTTTTCAGAGCTTAATGTTTTAGAAGTTTTTACAATTTAATTATATTTTATGAAAAAATACATAAAACTCCTTAGAATAGAACAATGGATTAAAAATATTTTTGTTTTTCTGCCCTTATTTTTTTCAGGGTCTTTTCTTCATTTGGAGCTGTTTAGCGTGAGTTTATTTGCGTTTTTTATTTTCTCTTTTACGGCAAGTTGTATTTACATAATCAATGATTATACAGATATAGAAGCAGACAAAAAACACCCTGAAAAATGCAAAAGACCTCTGGCTTCGGGAGAAATCAGCAAATCGGCAGCGAAATTGGTTTTTGCAGGTTTAGTTTTTCTGATTATTTTTTTGACAAGCCTTGTGGGATTTCTTTTTTCAATAGACCTACTCTATTTTTGTCTTGTTATTTGCGCTTATTTTATCATGAATATTGCCTATACTTTTAGGCTAAAACGCATCGCGATAGTTGATATTTCTATCATTGCCTTAGGCTTTGTTTTCAGGGTTTTGGCAGGTGGATATATTACAGGAATTTGGATTTCTCAGTGGGCTATTTTACTGACATTTGTACTGGCTTTGGTTTTAGCGATTGGAAAAAGACGAGGCGAACTTATAAACTCACAAATAAACGGAAAAACGAGAAAAGCGCTGGATGGGTATAATATTCAGTTTGCAGACATTGTCTCGGCGGTAAGCTGTTCATTAGCAATTATTTGCTATGTGATGTTTACCCTCTCTCCTGATGTTCAGTCCAGATTTAATCAAAATATTTTTTACACCACATTTTTTGTTATTTTTGTTTTTTTAAGATATTTACAGCAGACTTTGGTGTATAATAAAACCGAATCTCCTACTAAAACCTTTTATAGAGATAAATACATCCAAGTTACTGTTTTACTTTGGATTATATCTTTCGTATTAATGATTTACTTTAAGTAAGATTATGCAAAAAAAATTATATTGTTTTGACTTTGATGGCACTTTGACAAAGAAGGACACTATGTTCACCTTTCTTAGATTTTATGAACCTGAAAAATTCTATATTAGTTTCATCAAACACATTCCTCTTTTCATCATGCTAAAATTAAAATTAGCCAATGCTGGAGAGGTCAAAAAAAGTTTTGTCAATTCTATTCTAAAAGGAAAAACTCGACAGGAAATAGAATCCAAATCTTTACAATTTTTTAATGAAAACTACCCGAGCATTATCCGCGAAAACGCCATAGATTTTATCAATCAAATTGACCGAACTACTACCAAATGTCTCTTGGTAACTGCATCTCTGGATATCTGGGCAAAACCATTTGCTGAAAAATGGGAAATGGATTTGGTAGCCACACAGGCGCACTTTGAAAATGATATTTTTACGGGAAAATTCAGCACCAAAAACTGCAACGGACAGGAAAAAGTAAACAGAATAAAAAAGCTTATTGAAAAGGAAACTTTCGATAAAATCATCGCTTTTGGCGATACATCAGGAGACCGAGAAATGCTTTCTTGGGCAGATGAGAGTTTTTATCGTTTTTTTCATTAAATTTGTCAAAATATTGATATGAAACATTTTATTTTAATAGGATTTATGAGCATTTTCACATCTTGTTTTTCTCAGAAAAATGTGAAAAATGACGCCAAAACATCTTTTTCCACAGAAAAAGATATTTTCTATTCCAACCAAAATGGTGGTGCACTATATCCGAGTTTTTCTTTGATTAAAAACCAAGAAGAATTGGATAAAGTATTACTGGGTGAAGGTACATTTATAATAGACATCGAAAACACTGATAATCAAAAAATAAAATTCCCTAAAAACAGAAAAGTAATAAAGTATAATTTGGGAGAATTTCGGTCTGGAAGCCATACACCAGAGAAGCTTGATGCTTACAGAGTGAATGGAGAAACTTTAGAATTGTTCATCAAAAAAGGAAAATTTGAAAAAGAACACGAAACTGATTTAGAGTTTAGTATTCAGGTAGTTACCAGACCTTACATCATTTTTTCGGTTCCAAAAAAAGTAGAATTTAAAAAAATCTCAATAATCTATGAATAAAATATATTTAGACAATGCAGCTACTACTCCTCTAAACGAACAGGTTATAGATGAAATGCTGTCTGTGATGAGAAATCATTATGGAAATCCGTCCTCTACGCACAGCATCGGACATGAGGCTAAAACCTTGATAGAAAATACCCGAAGAAAAATCGCAGAATACCTGCGAGTAACTCCTGGTGAGATTATTTTCACTTCGTGCGGAACAGAGTCTAACAACTTGATTATCAAATCTTGCGTGGAGCATCTCGGAGTAAAAAGAATTATTTCTTCTGCCCTTGAGCATAAATGCGTGTCAGAATCCTGCCTTGAAATGAAAAACCACAAAGGCGTGGAGCTTGTCTATCTTCGCCCTGACAGAAATGGGAATTTTGATTTAGCCGAGCTGGAAAAAATCCTAAAATCATCTGATAAAAAGACTTTGGTGAGCCTGATGCACGCCAATAACGAAATCGGAAATTTATTAGACATAGAAAAAACCGCTGAAATCTGTAAGCAAAACCACGCCCTCTTCCATTCTGACACTGTGCAGACGGTAGGGCATTTGGATTTAGATTTTTCAAAAATTCCTATTGATTTCGCTTCATGCAGTGCTCATAAATTCCATGGCCCGAAAGGTGTGGGCTTTGCATTTGTCAGAAAATCCTCTGGTTTGAAAGGTCTTATCGTGGGAGGAACACAAGAAAGAAGTCTGAGAGCTGGAACAGAAAATGTGGTAGGAATTGTTGGTTTAGGAAAAGCATTAGATTTATCAATAGAGAATTTAGAAAAATATTCTACTCATATTCAAGGGATTAAAGACTATGCTATTTCAGAACTAAAAAAAGTATTTCCTAACATTAAATTCAACGGACAATCCTCCAATTCAGAGAAAAGCCTTTACACAGTGCTAAGTCTTGCCCTGCCGTTCAAGAAT
>CAUSFO010000102.1:0-3519 GCA_963530895.1 uncultured Flavobacteriaceae bacterium
TTCGTGGCTACGGATTCAGAAATTATTTTTAATGAAATAAAAAACGCAGGGGGAAAAGCCCTGATGACAGGTCAGCACGAAACAGGCAGCGACCGTATCGCAGAGGCTGTGCAGAACATAGACTGTGATATAGTAGTGAATGTCCAAGGTGATGAACCTTTTCTAAAAACCGAACCACTGAAACAGCTGATTTCGGTTTTTGAGGCTGATGACAAGAAGGAAATTTCTCTGGCATCACTCAAAATTCATTTGACAGAAAAACAAGAAATAGAAAGCCCGAATAATGTAAAAGTAATTACGGATAAAGATGGTTTTGCGCTGTATTTCAGCCGTTCTGTGATTCCATATCCGAGAGAAGAGAAGGGCGTAAAATATTTTAAACATATCGGCGTTTATGCTTTTAGACGAGAGGCTTTGCTTAACTTTGCAAAACTTCCGATGAAACCTTTGGAAATTGCTGAAAAAATAGAATGTCTCCGCTATCTAGAATACGGCATGAAAATCAAGATGATAGAGACCAATTTCGTAGGCGTGGGGATAGATGTTCCAGAGGATTTGGAAAAGGCAAGAGAAATTTTAAGAAGAAACCAATAAACCATAAAAAGAATAACATGAGAAAAATATTTCTGATAACCTTGGTATTTTTAGCGCAAATATTTTTTGCCCAGACAGCGGCTCAGATTATTGATAAAAATATCCAAAATACAGGAGGTTTAGTCCAGTGGAAACTGCTGAATACCATTCTGCTTCAGGGAAAAGTGATTTTGGGAGTGAATGAGGAATATCCTGTGAAAATCTACCAAGCCAGACCGAATCTTACCAAAACCATCGTGGTAAATGGGAAAAAAGAGCAGGTCATAGAGGGCTATGACGGGAAAAAGGGCTACGCTATGAACTACGCCGTAAATAAACTCCAAGAATACCCAAATTATAAGCCAGAGAGCTTCGATACGGATTTTATCAATTATGAGCAAAAGGGCTTCACAGCAGAGCTTTTGGGGGTAGAAAAACTCGGAGACAAGGAAGTTTTCAAAGTGGAACTTACCAAGAATGTGAATAAAACCATTTACTATTTTGACAAGCTGTCCTACCTGCTTTTAAAGGAAGAAAAAAGAGGAGAGACCATCACTTATTCTGATTACAAAAAAGTAGGAAATCTGCTGATGCCGTTTCGTATAGAGGCATCATCGCCGAAAAAAGATTCGGACTATGTGATGATTTTTAGTAAAATAGAACTAAACAAAGCCTTTAAAGACGATACTTTTAAATTCTAAATAAAATCAAAATCTCGAAAAATAAAAATCCCTTCTCACAGAAGGGATTTTCTTTTATTCGTTTATTTTCCTCCGAAAGGCATTCCGCCGCCCATTCCTGGGAGTCCGCCGCCTTTGCTCATCATAGACATCAGCTGCTTGCCTTGTGGGCTTTGCAGGAGTTTCATAGTTTTGCCAAGCTGCTCGAACTGCTTCATCAGAGCGGTTACTTCTTCTACTTTTCTTCCGCTTCCTTTGGCTATTCTTTGTCTTCTCGGCATGGTGATGATGCTCGGTCTTCTTCTTTCTTCTGGCGTCATGGACTGTATCATCGCTTCTATATGTTTGAAGGTATCGTCATTGATATCCACATTTTGGGCTACTTTTCCCATTCCTGGTATCATACCCATAAGGTCTTTCATTCCTCCCATTTTCTTCATCATCTGAAGCTGTTTTAGGAAGTCATCAAAACCAAGTTCGTTTTTCTGAATTTTTTTGTTGAGTTTCTTTGCTTCTTCTTCATCGAACTGCTCTTGGGCTCTTTCCACCAAGGAAACCACATCTCCCATTCCGAGGATTCTGTCCGCCATTCTGTCTGGATAGAAAATATCCAAGGCATCCATTTTTTCTCCTGTGGAGATGAATTTTATTGGTTTATTAACCACGGAACGAATTGTAAGCGCCGCTCCGCCTCGGGTATCACCGTCTAATTTGGTAAGAACTACTCCGTTGTAGTTTAGCACCTCGTTGAAGGCATTGGCTGTATTTACAGCATCCTGCCCTGTCATGGAATCCACTACGAAGAGCGTTTCAGAAGGTTTAATGGTCTGGTGGACACTGCGGATTTCGTTCATCATTTCTTCATCGATAGCCAAACGCCCAGCGGTGTCTATAATCACTACATCGTGTTTGTTTTGTTTAGCGAAATCGATGGCGTTTTGTGAAATCTGAACAGGATTTTTGTTTTCTAGTTCTTTATAAACAGGCACGCCTATCTGCTCTCCGAGAACTCCCAGCTGGTCGATAGCCGCAGGTCTGTAGACATCACAGGCTACTAGTAGAGGGTTTTTGTTCTTTTTCTTTTTGAGGAAGTTGGCCAGTTTTCCAGAGAAAGTGGTTTTCCCTGAACCCTGAAGCCCAGCGATGAGGATAATGCTGGGTTTGTCTGCCAGATTGATACCTTCCTGTGTGCCGCCCATGAGCTCCACCAGCTCATCATGGACGATTTTGGTCATCAGCTGCCCAGGAGTGAGCGAGGTGAGGACATTCTGCCCGATGGCTTTGTCCTGCACTCTTTTGGTGAGGTCTTTGGCTACTTTGTAGTTTACATCGGCATCCACCAAGGCACGGCGGATTTCTTTAACCGTTTCTGCTACATTGATTTCTGTGATTTTTCCTCTTCCAGAGAGGTTGTGCAGTGCTTTATCTAATTTGTCTTGTAAACTCTGAAACATAATTTTCTATTTTAGAATAGGTTGCAAAAATAAGGAATTTTCTTCAGTTTTGGATAGTGGGAAAGCTCAAAACACGAATAAAAAAATATTGGCTCAGAATAACTTGCGGAAAACAGTATCTTTGTCTATGTGAAATGACAGGGGACGATCCACCTAAATCACCATAAACCATATAAAAACAAGAATAAAATGGAAATAAAACTCAATAAAGAATTACAGAAAAAACTAGATGATTTCTTGGAAATAAAAGATGCTAAAATGCAGGAATTTCTTGACATTTTAGATCTAAATGAATTTACTTTTTCACAAGATGAAATAAATCAAGTAGAGAAAATATATAAAGAAAACGAAGACCTTTATGAATATGCATATATATACATAGGAGAAGCGTATATTCATCTTATTGGAGGGAAATGGAGACTAAACACCACAAAAAAAGACCCTGCTTAAGGAAGAATGTGCATTGTAGACTGGGCAAAAGGAGCAACAAGAATAGACCCTGTGTACATCTTAAATGAATTAGAAAAAACTCAAGATTATAACACTATCTATAATGCTATTGAATCAACGAAAAAAAACATAATAGAAATTAATAATATTTTAAAAGATATTGGACTTGATTTTTAAATACAAACAAAATGAAATATTATAAAATAGATTATAAAGGTATTTTTGAAGAAGAAAACAAAGTTTTAGGACAAGCTAACGGGGAGTTTGTCCCTAATGGGGCGTTTTATTTTGACAGAATAGGAAATGGTGAAATCATAGAAGATGCTCCTGTTTTTGATTATTTTCATCTGCAGAGTTTTGAT
>CAUSFO010000103.1:0-3388 GCA_963530895.1 uncultured Flavobacteriaceae bacterium
AAAACAAAAAATAAAAATCCCCAAAAGACAAAAAGAAAAATATTTTTTCATTTGTTTAGTTTTCAGGTTTGTAGGAATCCTTCAGAGTTACTGTTCTATTGAAAACCAATTTGCTGTCCGTGCTGTCTTGGTCTTTGGTAAAGTAACCAATTCTCTGGAACTGCAGCGGTTCGCCCACTTTCACATCTTTCAGTTCTGGCTCTGCATAGGCAGTTACCACTTTCAGAGATTCAGGGTTTACAAACTCTAGGAAGTCAGTTTCTTTTTCTGCATCTGGCTGTTCGGTAGTGAAAAGTCTGTCATAAACTCTCGCTTCCACAGGCAGGGCGTGGTTTGCAGAAACCCAATGTAAAGTTCCTTTTACTTTTCTTAGGCTTTCTTCCGTTCCGCTTCCAGATTTAGATTTTTCATCATAAGTAGCGTAGATGGTCGTAATTTCGCCGTTTTCATCTTTTTCTACTCTTTCAGCTTTGATGATGTAGGCTGATTTTAGTCTTACCTCACCACCGAGTTTCAGACGGAAAAACTTCTTGTCTGCTTCCTCTTTGAAGTCTTCTCTCTCTATATACAGCTCTCGTGAGAAAGGAACTTTTCTCATTCCAGCGTTTTCATCTTCTGGGTTGTTTTCTGTTTCCAGCCATTCTTCTTTACCTTCTGGGTAGTTTTCTATAATCAGTTTTACAGGATTCATCACCACCATCATTCTCTTGGCAGTTTTGTTTAAATCTTCTCTTACGCAGAATTCCAACAGCTGAATGTCGATTAAATTTTCTCTTTTCGCTACACCTACTTTTTCAATGAAATTTCGGATAGCAGCAGGCGTGTAGCCCTTTCTTCTAAGCCCAGAAATAGTCGGCATTCTCGGGTCATCCCAGCCTGTAACCACACCTTCGGCAACGAGCCTTTGGAGTTTTCTTTTAGAAGTAATCATGTAGGTTACATTCATTCGGGCAAACTCTCGCTGTTTGTTTCTTATGGTTCCTTCTGTATAGACTTGGTCAAGATACCAGTCGTAAAGCGGTCTGTGGTTTTCAAACTCCAATGAACAAAGAGAGTGCGAAATCTGCTCTATGTAGTCACTCTCTCCATGAGCCCAGTCATACATAGGGTAAATTTTCCAAGTGGTACCAGTTCTGTGGTGTGGTCTTTTTAGGATTCTATACATCACAGGGTCACGCATGTTCATATTAGGCGAAGTCATGTCTATTTTGGCACGAAGAGACATTGTTCCTTCTTCGAACTCGCCATTTTTCATTCGCTCGAATAGATTTAGTGATTCCTCTATTGGTCTGTTTCGGAATGGAGATTCTATCCCAGGTTCTGCAGGATTTTTTCTTTGTTCCGTGATGACTTCTGAAGACTGCTCATCGATGTACGCTTTGCCATCTTTTATCATCTGCACAGCCCAATCATAGAGCTGCTGAAAATAGTCTGATGCATAGAGCTCTTTGTCCCATTTAAAGCCGAGCCAAGCCACATCTTTCTTGATAGAATCTACGAACTCTTGTTCTTCTTTTTCAGGGTTGGTATCATCGAAACGAAGGTTCACAGGAGCATTATATTTTTCGCCCAAACCGAAGTTGATGCATATCGCTTTGGTATGCCCTATGTGCAGATAGCCGTTGGGCTCTGGCGGAAAACGAAAACGAATTTTGTCTCTGCTGAGTCCATTAGCCAAATCTTCTTCTATAATTTGCTCAATAAAATTGAGTGGTTTTTTTTCTTCTTCCATATTTTTTGTTAAATAATTGGCAAAGATAATGTTTTTCTTAAAAAATATCGGCAGATTCTAATCTTCATCTACTGACAAAATAGAGGTCAGAATAGATAAACAAACACTGAAAGCCAGAGTCCACCCAAATCCATCGATTACCATTCCATCCACGAAATAATCCGCCACAGAAACCACGATAGCATTCACAACCAGTGAAAAAAGCCCAAAAGTAATCAGCGATACAGGAAAGCTAATGATATTCAGGATAGGTTTTAGGAAAATATTCAGCAATCCCAAAACCACTGCAAAAATCACAGCCGAACTGAAGTCTAAAAAATGCACTCCGCTAAGCACCTTTGGTAGAAAATAGGCAACAGCAGCGGTGATAATCAAATTAACAATAATTCTCATTTTTAATAAATTTTGGTAAATATACATATATCTTAGCCCTTAGACAACAAAAACCTTTCCAACAGGAAAGGTTTTACTAAATTTATTCCGAAATTATATTCTCTTCGAAAAGTCCATCCACAGACCAGTATCTTTCTCCCGTGTCATAGTTGATGGTCAGAACAGTAGCATTTTGTGGGATTTCTCCTAATTTTTTAGCAATAGCAGCTAGTGAAGCTCCTGTGGAAATTCCACCTAAAATTCCTTCTTCTTTTGCTAATCTTTGTGCGAAACTAAACGCTTCTTCTTTCCCAACTAGGATAGCTCCTTCTAGAATTTCTGTATTCAAAACAGCAGGGATAAAACCAGCACCGATTCCTTGGATAGCGTGTGGGCCAGGTGCACCGCCGCTGATGACAGGTGACTGCTCTGGTTCAACGGCAAAGGCTTTGAGCTGAGGGAATTTTTGCTTTACAATCTCTGAAACACCCGTAATGTGTCCTCCTGTTCCAACTCCCGAGATGAGGAAATCTACACCTTCAGAGAAATCATTTAAAATTTCCTGAGCCGTAGTACTACGGTGGATTTCTGGATTGGCAGTATTTTCGAACTGCTGAGGAATCCAAGAGTTACTTTCTTTTTCAGCTAGTTCCTGAGCTTTTGCTATCGCTCCTTTCATTCCTAATTCTCTTGGTGTCAGGACTATTTTTGCGCCATAAGCAGACATTAGTTTTCTTCTCTCTACACTCATGCTCTCTGGCATTACCAAAGTCAAATCATATCCTTTCACAGCGCTTACCATAGCAAGACCTACTCCTGTGTTTCCTGATGTAGGTTCTATGATTTTGGTATCTTTATTGATTTTTCCTTCTTTTTCTGCCGCTTCTATCATGGCAAGAGCGATTCTATCTTTCACGCTTCCCCCTGGGTTGCTTCTTTCTAGTTTTATCCAAACATTATGGTTTGGGAATAGTTTACTTAGCCTTACTACTTGCGTTTTACCGATGGTTTCTAATACATTGTTGAATTTCATAATATGATTGATTTAAAAAATTATTAAAAATAAAAAAGAGGGCGTGAAATCTTTCAGCCCTCTATATACGAATAACAATACAGCATTGCTACGCTATCAGAAAAACTGAAGTCGTTAGAATATAGCAACACATCATATTGTTTTTTACTATTGTCATCTCTTTTGGAATAAATATAAATGCAAATCTAATAATATTTTTTAGAAATGCAAATTTTTAAATAGAAAAATTAATAGGTTCGTTTGGTTTTTCT
>CAUSFO010000104.1:0-3267 GCA_963530895.1 uncultured Flavobacteriaceae bacterium
TAAATGCCAATACAGGAGAAATAACTACTAATGATGAGTCTATATGGTTAGAAGAGAAAGATATTTCTGATAAAAATTCAAAATCTGAAAAATATTCTAATTAAGCGGATTTTTAATCTATAATGCTTACATTTGTGCAAAATTTAAATTTTCTTAAAAAATGTTACAAGTTAATTTTTTAAAAGAACATAGAGATAGAGTTTTAGAAGGGCTTAAAAAGAGAAATTTCAAAGATTTAGAGTTGGTAGATAGCGCTATTTCACTGGATGATGAAAGAAAAAAAGTTCAGTTTGATATGGATTCTCAGCTGGCTGAAATCAACAAAATTTCTAAGGAAATAGGGCTTTTAATGAAAGAAGGAAAAAAAGAAGAGGCCGAAAATGCAAAACAAAAAACCGCTCAGTATAAAGAAGCGAGCAAGGAGCTTCAGCAGAAACTAAACGATATAGAAGAGAAACTTACAGAAATTCTGTATCTCATCCCAAATATTCCGCATGAATCTGTGAAAGCAGGTGTTTCTGCGGATGATAATGAAAATATTTATCAGTCTCACGATGTGAAAGGTCTCGGCGAGGGCGCTATTCCTCACTGGGAACTAGCATCTAAATATAATCTTATTAACTTTGAGCTGGGTGTGAAAATCGCGGGAGCGGGTTTCCCTGTTTATTTGGGCAAGGGAGCTAAATTACAGAGAAGTTTGGTTCAGTTTTTCTTGGATAGAAACACAGAAGCAGGGTATATGGAAGTAAATCCGCCTCATGTGGTGAACGAAGCCAGCGGATATGGAACAGGGCAACTTCCTGATAAAGAGGGACAAATGTATTTCGTGAATGAAGATAATTTGTATCTGATTCCTACGGCGGAAGTTCCTGTGACCAACATTTACAGAGATGTGATTTTAGAGGAAAAAGAACTGCCTGTTAAAAACACGGCTTTTTCTCAATGTTATAGAAGAGAAGCAGGGTCTTACGGAGCGCATGTAAGAGGGCTGAACAGACTGCACCAGTTTGAAAAAGTGGAAATTGTAAGAATAGAAAAACCAGAAAATTCTTATCAAGCCCTTGAAGAAATGGTGGAGCATGTGAAAGGACTTCTGACAGACCTAGAACTTCCGTTTAGAATTTTGAGATTGTGCGGTGGAGATATGGGCTTTACTTCTGCGCTGACTTATGATTTTGAGGTGTGGAGTGCGGCTCAGGAAAAATGGCTGGAGGTTTCTTCGGTGTCTAATTTTGAGACTTTCCAAGCCAATAGACTAAAATGCCGATACAAAGCCGATGGAAAAACTCAGCTGGTGCATACGCTGAACGGCTCTGCGATGGCTTTACCGAGAATCATGGCGGCTCTATTAGAAAACAACCAAACTGCTGACGGAATAAAAATCCCTAAGAAATTAGCAGAATACACGAAATTTGATATCATTTCATAAATAAAAAAACTCACTTTTTAGTGAGTTTTTTGTTTATCATGAAGGTTGCTGTGTCGATAGCCGTAAGCAAAGTAAATACAAACTCCCACAGCAGACCAAATCCCAAACCAAAACCAGTTTTCCATGCTCATTCCTGTCATAAGATAAAGGCAGGAACTCAGCCCAAGAAGAGGAATCAAGGATAATTTTTTGACAAAGGCTAAGACAGAAAGCCCTATATTCAGCAAAATATAAACGAAAATAGCAAATCTAAATTCTCCCTCTTTTTCATCACTGAAATCCATTAAGTTTTCAAAAAATGAAGGATACAAAAGATAAATAAAAGAAATACCTCCGATGAACAGCAGCGGGAAAATCCATTGCCCATTGATATAAGGAAGGTGAAAATGTCCTTTTACTTTTTCTTTTGGTGGAAGTAGCAAAACTCCGCCACACACCAAAACGAAGGCAAAAATAGTCCCTATACTTGTAAAATCCAGTATGAAAGATTTGTCCGTAAATAGGATAGGAACACCTACGACAAATCCCGTAACTATCGTAGCAAATGACGGCGTTCTGTTTTTCTTGTGAATTTGCTGGAATTTCTTCGGAATCAGTCCATCACGGCTCATGGCATACCATATTCTAGGCTGTCCCATTTGGAAAACCAATAAAACAGTAGTAATGGACACGATGGCAACCACTTCTATGATAAATTCCATCAGAGGAAGATTGATATTTTCAGCCTTAAAGACAAAAGAAAGCGGGTCTCCGATGCCTTCAAATTTTCTATAATCCACCAGCCCTGTGAGGGTCATAGTCAGCGCGATATAAATAACCGTGCAGAGAAATATAGAAATAATCATCCCTTTGGGTAGGTCTCTCTGTGGGTCTTTGGTCTCTTCGGAAAGCACACTCAGCGCATCAAAACCGATATAAGCAAAGAAAACTCCACTAATGGCAGACATTATCCCTGTGAAACCATTGGGAAGGAATGATTTTTCGCCTGTTGCCGTGTCTATGGGTATCCAGTTATCAGCATTGATATAGAAAACACCAATGGCGATAATCAGCACTATCGCAAGTAGTTTGATTAAAACCAAAAGATTATTAAAATTCTTACTTTCTTTCACGCCGATGTAGCAAATCCAAGTGATAAGGGCATTGATCAATAGGGCAGGGAGGTCAAAAATCACCCTCAAAGAACCCAAGCGAGGGGCATTTTCCCAAGCGGAAATCAGCTCTAAATTTTGAGAGCCGTTTTTCACTGCTTTTTCCGCCTCGGTATAGCTGCACGAGAGGTATTCGGGTATGTGCAGTCCCAAATTATCAAGCAGTGAAGTGAAATAATCCGACCATGAAAAAGCCACATAAATATTCCCAAAACTATATTCCATGATGAGCATCCAACCGATAATCCATGCGGCCAGTTCCCCAAAAGTAGCATAGGCATAGGTGTATGCACTCCCTGCCGTAGGAATTCTACTGGCAAACTCCGCATAGCAGAGAGCCGTAAAACAGCACGAAACACCGCAGATGATATACAATAAAATGACCCCAGGGCCGCCCTTGTATATGGCTTCCCCCAGACTGCTGAAACTCCCAGCACCGATGATGGCCGCTATTCCAAAAAACACGATATCCCTAGTGGTTAGGACTCTTACAAGGTTGTTGGTATCTTGGTTATTGGAATAATTTTTCTTTTTAAAAAGCTGTTTCATTAGCAAAAATTCGTTGAAAATGGGAGCAAAATTACAGAAAAAATCTTTGAAAAATATAGAACTTAATCATAAAAAATACTAAATTTGCGCTTTACATCATTGGCTGCATAGTTTAATGGATAGAACTACGGATTTAGG
>CAUSFO010000105.1:0-3245 GCA_963530895.1 uncultured Flavobacteriaceae bacterium
ATCAATTCATTGAAAATCAAAATGAATTAATGTATAGAGAGGATATCAAAAGTGATACTATTATATACCAAGGAGAAGAACATTGGACACCTATTCGTGTTGGAGACTCAGAAATATATAAGAACTATTGCAAAGATTATTTTAGAGCAGGACTAAAGGCTCAAGAATTATTTAAAATTCAAGCTAAAACTAACGGCTTGATGCTGGAAGAACTTTATCAGGACAAAGAAAGTTTTCAGCAATATTTAGTTACACAAGAATTTATAAATATAAAAAGGGGTGATTTTCTGATAAGAAACTTTGGAAATATCGAAATCGATGTAAAGTGTAGAAGTTTTTATGGAAAAAAAGGAAAAGAAACTTTCAATTTCAGATGTGAGGATGTAGAAAAACATCTGAATATGCAAAAACTCACAAACACGCCAGTTGTACTAGCCATTTATAGGAGAAAAGGAAGTAATGTCATAGGAGACGCGCCTTATTTTATATCAATAAATACAATCAATGAACATAAAGAAAGTTTTAATGTCCATCATGAAGAAAAAGACAATACAGGAAATTGCTATCAAATACCAATTGCTTTAACAATAAATAGTTTTGATTTTATCAGAAACTTTATAATAAACTAATTTTTAACCAAATCATAAAAGAAATTTAACAGTTTATATCATGGAACAATCTAAAAATAACCTCCCAAAAGTAAGTTTATATTGTAGAAGTTTTATTGACAAAGTCACTGCAAAAGCCGCCTACACTATAATTATGAAATATAATGATATAGAAAAATCCTTTTCTGAAAGTTTCAGAAAAAGCACAAACAATCGTTTAGAACTAATGGGGATTATCTCTGGATTCCAAAAATTAAAAAAAACAGCAGACATAACTGTTTATATATCTTATCATTATATTATTGATCCTTTTGAAAAAGACTGGATTAGTAACTGGGTTAAAAATAACTGGATATCAAATAAAAGAAGAATTGCTAATCAAGATTTATGGAAACAATTATTAGATCTTACAAAGGAGCATATTGTTAAATTCGAATATTGTAATAATGAATATATAAAAAAATGCTACACTTTATCTCATTTAGAAACACAAAAAAATATAGAGTTCAAAATAGATGAAGTTTTTGAAGAAGAATGTAGTCAGGAAATAAGAGAAGATAGAAAAATAAAAATTGATAAAGAAGGAGATTTGTGTAGAAAATGTAGCACACCTGTGGTAAAAAAAACACCCACACAAAAGAAAATAAAGGAAAATCAAATTTACTACTATGAATATATTTTACAATGTCCAAATTGTAGAACAATATTTTTTGTAGAAAGTGCTAAAAGATATTTACAATAAACTTATTTAACTAATAAAAATGAACAAAAAACTCATATTAGAATCAGGAGAAGTTTTCTATGGAGAAGGCTTCGGAGCGGATACAGAGACCAGCGGCGAGGTGGTTTTCAGCACAGGAATGACTGGCTATCAAGAACTTATATCTGACCCTTCCTTTTGTGGGCAAATTGTCTGTATGACCTATCCACTCATTGGGAATTATGGAATCAATCGTGATGATTACGAAAGCATAGAACCAGCCATCAAAGGACTGATTGTCAAAGAACTCTGCGATATGCCTTCTAACTTCCGTTCCCAGCTTACTCTGGATGAACTCTTTAAGAAGAAAAATCTTTCAGGAATCTCAGGGATTGACACCCGAAAACTAACCCGAATTCTCCGAAATAAAGGCGTAACGAAAGGGAAAATCGTGAATGCTGATGTGGATGAACAAAACATCATCAATGAACTGAAAGCCACCATTTTACCTAAAAATCAAATAGAACAGGTTTCCACCAAAACTCCCTACGCCAACCCTGGCAGAGGCTTTAAAGTAGTGCTGATGGATTTCGGCGCAAAACTCGGCATCATCCGTGAATTATCCCAAAGAAATTGCGATATCACGGTGGTTTCTCACGATACCTCAGCCGAAGAAATCCTGCTAATGGCTCCTGACGGCGTGATGCTCTCCAACGGCCCTGGCGACCCGCAGGACATCCCCCACGCACACGAAACCGTGAGAAAACTCCTTGGCAAAGTCCCTATTTTTGGGATTTGTATGGGACATCAGGTGATAGGGCTGGCATGCGGCGCGAAGACTTTTAAACTAAAATTTGGGCACAGAGGAGGCAATCATCCTGTTTTGGATTTAAGAACCAATAAAGTCTCTATCACTTCCCAAAACCACGGCTATGCTATTGACCAAAACAGCCTGAAAGACACAGATTTGGAGGAAACCCACATCGCGCTGAATGACCGCACGAATGAAGGAGTCCGCCACAAGAAATACCCTTGTTTCTCTGTCCAATACCACCCAGAGGCAAGCCCAGGCCCAGAAGATGCCAATTATCTTTTTGATGACTTCATCCAAATGATGGAAGATTTTAAAAAAGAGTGCTAATATAAATTATACAAACTACTTTTTACTTATATTTTATTTTTAAATAATCAAAAAACTAAAATTATATGAAAAAATTATTTTTAGCATTATGTATTTTATTGTTTAGTAAAACTTTTGCACAGACAAAAAAACCAGATTTTGTAGGATTTTATAGAGAAAGAGGTGGTATTTTCTACATTAAGGAAGACAAAACTTTTTTAATTGTAGCTTATGCCACCCTCATCACAGGGACTTGGGATGTTAAAGAAATTAAAATTCACACTGATAAAGGGAAAAAATCACAAAAATTTGTGGTACTTACACCCTATCGTCCAGAGTTTCCATTTTCTATTTTTGGAAGAAAAAATCCAGAAATAAAAATAGGCTATCAAATCGAATATGGTGCGGAGTGGATGATTTCGGATGAAGTTTATATTGGGGGTTCTTTGGACAAAATGCAGGCGTTTTTCAATCCTTCACCCAATTGTTTCAAATCCGAATATATTTATAAAAACAATGATTTACCCAAAGAGTTTATTTTAGCCGTTTTAAACGAAAATGTCTATTTAGAAAAGGGAAAATATACCAATCTATTTTCTTTCCTTACAGAAGAATACAATGATTTTCTGATAGCACACACACCAGCTGACCAGAATAATTCAATGGTTTATCATTTCCTACTTGGAGCAAATGGGATTGAAGATGAAGATGGCAACCCAATAGAAAAATCCAAAGAAGAAGATTTTGTAGAAGAAGACATTAAATTTTTTAATGAAATCTCCACTAAAAACCCTTATTTAAATGATAATTATCGGCT
>CAUSFO010000106.1:0-3202 GCA_963530895.1 uncultured Flavobacteriaceae bacterium
CCTCACGAACCTGAACCCTATGCTTATGGTTCTGACGAAAAAATAGCCCTTTTTAGAGAAGTATTGGTAAATCCTATTGCAGATGCACTTCACAGCTGGGGTGGTAAGCCTGTTTCTATAGCGGCATTTTGGAATAGTAAACTTACCACTCCTAACCAATTACAGCATTTTATGGCAGAACTTGGAAAAAGCCACCTGCAAATCATTATGTTACAAGATGGGGTAGGAGCAAAGCATGTAACACTTGATCAGTTGAATACATATTATCAAAGTGCTCAAAAAGGACTTTTTGAAGAAAACAAAAACTACAAAGGAGCTTTCTGGACAGATTTGGAAACCTTTTATTCACCTACGGGGGAGTATCCTTTTATGCCAGCCACCTTTGATAGAGTGAAACAACAGCTCTCCATAGAAACGGCACTACCCAAGGTAAGTAAAGCTGTTTCCTTCCAGTATTATGATGATATGAGTACGCTAAGCCCACACAAGGCGCAGGCACAAGCACTCAGAGAAGCGTACAAAAAGTGGTTAAATAAAAAATAAAAATTCTTATAGAATAAAATTCCTAAGCAATGGAAGAAAAAATTATATTTTTTTCTTCCATTGCTTGCCATAGATAGCATAGCAAATCTGTTCTTCGTAGAATTTATAAAAGTTGTAGGCTCCCTCTTTAGAAGCAAAAAATGCTTCTTTTTCTTTGAGAAAATTGATTAAAAGCTGTTTTTTCTCTGGATTTTCTATTTCTTTAGCTAAATTCTTGAATACCATATCAAACTGAGCGGAAGTAATTCCCTGACAGATAAGCGGTAAGGAATGTTCATTTATTCCATAGCGGTCAATCAGGGCACTTATGAAGTATTTATGCACCATCTGGTGTTCATCATCCAATAGCTCAAAATACTTACTTACCAATGGAAAATACTCTTCTCCAACCAGACCTAAACCAAAGACTGCATAACTGCCAGGCATACAGCTTTTTTCGCCTTCTTCTACATCGTTATACCACTGAAATTCTTTCATAGCCGCCTCAGCATAAGTTACGAGTTTAGAGTGTAATTCTTCGTATTGGAGCGCTTGAGCAAAGAAACGATGAGTAGATGATTTAGCAATTCCTTTGATATCCAAAAACTGCTTAGGCGCTTTGGAATTGAGTTTAATTTGATAACTTCTTGGGAAGTCCGTTTTCAAAAGAGCGATGATGAAATCCAGTGCTTTATCGTAAGCCGCAGCTGATTCTTGCTTGATTTTCACACTGATTTCAGCAAAAACATCATTGGCATCGCATTCTATATCATCATCCTTGTAGTGAATGATGTTTTCAGGTAGGTTTCCTGTACCTTTTTTGAGATACATAGCCGCTTTTTCAGAGCCTAATTCCTTGGCTGCACGCTCCAAATCCTCACAAGCAAACCTCACATCCCAGCTGTATCGTTGGTGTTTAATGTTCCAAAGGGCTTGTTGTACAAATAGATTTAGTTTGGCTTGGTCTACATTTTTTACCTCCAAATCTTTTTTGAGCGTATATTCTTTTGACCAATCTTCTCCTTTAACATTATAATATAAAGGCATAAAGACAGCTTCTTTCCACTCATTGGTGTGGTAGTGCAACCCAAACCGATATTCTTCCATTGTCTTTTTCCATTTAGGGTCTATGAGCGAAAAGCCTTTTTCTAGGATTTCAATCACCTTGTCTTCGCTATAACCATTGAGTTCAAAATCAAAGAGTTTGTCAAAGAAACTATGGATTTCTTTCTCTTTCATTTTTGCCGTTTCGTCATAGATAACTTTTTGTACATAGGCATCTAATCGCTCTTTGAGTTCGGCTTTGCGCTTTGGGTTTTCTAGGTGCAGTTTTTTTTGAATGTGGCGACCTAGCCCAAACTGAAATTCAAACACTAAGGTAAGTTTGTATTCAAAACGATAATAAAAATCAGGATTAAAGAACATTTGGGTAAGTTGTTCTTCCAAAGCGGGAATGATGGTGTTTTCCACGGTTCCCTGAGGAATTTCGTGAAACCCTGCGATGGTGATAGACTCCGAAGTATAGTCGTAATCACTATTATAAAACTCTATTTTATCTCTTAATTGTTTGATTTTGAAATAATCAGTAATTCCTTCCCAAAGTTCATTTCTTCCATAGGGCTTTTTGGGTAAGTCTAGCTCATTAAAGGCATCTTCTATCCCAGTTAAGATTTCTTTGATAATGCTTTCTGTGTTCATTAAGTATTGATTATTATTGAAAACTTTCCCTTCCCCAGAAGTAAGGAGGGTCTATTTGCAAGGTTCTAAGGTAGGTATAGCCCTGTCCGCGGTGATGTGTCTCGTTTTCGATGGCATAAAGTATCCACTGAGTAAAGCTAAAAGTCATTTGATAAATAGTAAGTGGCTGTGTGTAATTTTCTATTTCTTTCCATTCATTATCAATGATTTCAGTAGCCTTATCCCACAAAGCCAATACATCCTCTTTGGTAGTAGGAAACTGTCCTTCAGTATAAAAAGAGGTATGTTTCTCGTGTAAAGTTTCTGTAAAGATATAATTGGTTATCATCAAAAACTCCTCTACCATCCTTGAAAAAGGGCGCAAATTTGCAATGCTAAATTCAAAAAGGTCTTTCTCAGGGAAAGCCTCAATGACCTTTCGGGTAAGAGTTCGCGCATCTTTGAAATTAGTCAGTAGCGCCTCTGGCGTAAGTAATTCTTTCATTTTTTTAATTAATAAATTAGGGATAAAGATAATCATTTTTCTTATCCTACAACATACACTGATAATACTCCCTTATTTTTTCTTCTTCCAGTTCTTACCATACACAGCATAATACATCGCTTCTTGGTAGTAATCCTTTTTATCTTTCAAAAAGTCGTCAAGCAGTGCTTTGTTTTCTGTATTTTTCATCGCTTCTGTAAGTGACTTGAATATTACATCATCTTCTGAAGTGATCACTCCCTCATATATCGTAGCCAAGGTCTCTGCGCTAAACCCATGCCGTTCTATCAACGCACTGACAAAATTTTTGTGTATCATCATCTGGTGCTCATCATCTACTAGCTTAAAGTATTGCTCAACCAAAGGAAAATACTTCTTGCTGGTAAGTCCTAAGCCAAATATGGCGTAACTTCCTGTTGCACAGTTATTTTTAATCTTTTTCGCATCGGTATACCATTCAAACTCTTTCATCGCTACCTTCGCATATTCCTCTAATTT
>CAUSFO010000107.1:0-3173 GCA_963530895.1 uncultured Flavobacteriaceae bacterium
ATCGCTATGATAATCACGGCAATTGGATAGAGAAACGCATCGAATACTCTAAACGCTACACAAACCTGATTGTAGAAAGAACAATAGAATATTACCCCTATATAAATATATGAATAAAGAAAACATATTTACCCAAATCCAAACGCTCTTTGGTATAGAGGAGGATTGTGGTTTTACAGAAGTTGAAATGCAGCCGTTTTTTGGTGTAGTGGAGCAAATGCCAGCGTTGTTATATGAGTATTACACGACTTTGGGAAAGCATCAGGCTCTGAACCAAACGCAAGATTGTTTGGTAACTCCTAAATCTAATCTTACACTTTTTAATAATCCAGACTACTTTGTTTTTTATGCAGAAAATCAAAATTGTTGTTTATGGGCAATCACAAAGGAAGATTTAGGCGAAGAAAACCCTAAAGTATATGTTAGCTATAACCAGAAAGAGTGGCAGGTGGAATGCGATACATTATCTGAATTTTTGTTGGCTATGGCTCACTTGCAGGCGGTATTTGCTTTGCCTTATACTTATGAAGGTTTTAAATTCATTACTTCCGAAGATTTGACTGCTATAAAATCCCATTTTCCCAAAAAGCCTTTCGCTATACGCCATTGGTTACAAGGAGCGGAGTTCTACGGCGGAGCTGCGGACAGCATAGTAGTTTTAGATGGGGGTGAGCAGTTGGTGTATGCATCTTCATCGGAAAGTTCCTTTGAGGCGATGGATGATTTTTTAAAAGATATAGGAGAGGAAATGTAAGATTTGAGAAAAACAGTCATAAAAAGAATTTTAATAAAAAATGAACAGCACAAAAACCATATCATTTTTAGATACTAAAAACGGAAATTTTTTCCTTATAAACGGCGTAGTGATTTCTTCTAAAACTACTTTTTCTGCACTCAGAGAGCAGTTTCCTGATAATGATATTTGGGATGTGGGGACAGGGTTTTATTGGATTTATTTTGAAAAATGTCTTTTTGAGGGAAAAGAGTTTGATATTTCTATTTGTTTTGAAGGAGAAAAACTCGAAACGATATTTTTTTCTATGAAAGAAAGATACACACCTTGGGAAAACTGGACAGAGGAATATGAACTCCAAACCGAAAAACTGTATAAAAAATGGCTTACAGCACACATAGGGAAGGAGTGGGAGTTTGTCTGGGGAGAGGTGGGAGCCGCTTTTGATAGGAAGGGCGGGCGAACGACTATGTGGGTCAGCTATATTTGATTTGCACAAAATACAAAAAAGATGTAATTTTAGCAAAAAATAAAAACAATGAGTACAAATAACAACTATGAAGTTCCACAGAATTGGGATTTCTTTTTCTGCCGAGTTGAGGGAAAACCAGCTTCTGTAAGAGTGAATTTAGCCCTAAGACAGATAGCTCCAGTTGAGGGATATAAATACCGCTTGAACTTTCTCATTAAAATGAAAAACCCAACACCAGAGGGTATGTCTTCTAATGAGGAATATCCTATTTTGTGTGATATAGAGGATGCTATATCAGATAAAATGGAACAGATGGGAGCCATCTCAGCAGGAGCTGTGAAATCAGGTGGAATTTTGGAACTTATCTATTATACCAATCTTTCTGGGGGGCTTACAGAGGCTTGTGTAGATGTGTTGGAAGGTTTTGATGGTTATCTGTATAAAAGTTATTTCGAGGAAGATCCAGAGTGGAAGGATTATTTTGAATTCCTATTCCCAGACCCGTACTCTTACCAATCTATGCAAAACAGAAAAGTAGTGATGCAGTTAGAAGAAAATGGGGATAACCTAGATGCTCCGCGAGAAATAGACCATTGGATTTATTTTGATAATGAACAGAGCCGAGCACAATATGTGGAAAAAGTAATAAGAAAAGGCTACAAAGTGGTTTCAGAAGACTTCATAGAGGAAGGAAATTCTCACCATTTTCAGCTGCATATTGTAAGACAAGATTGTCCACATGAAATAGATGAGATAGTCTGGGAACTGAAAGAACTAGCCGATAATTATGACGCCTACTATGACGGCTGGGAAAGCGTGATAGTAAAACAGTAAATATCAGAGCCAAGAGTTTTCTTGGCTTTATTTAAAAATAAATGATAAATGACTTACAATGCATTCTATAATGTGATGGTATCTCTTCCTGAGAACCATGAAAACCGCGACCTTGAGGAATATTTGCTGGCATTGTTTTCTTTAGTGAAAAAGCATGAAAAAGAGCCTTTTTCGCCAGAGTTGTGCATTGAAATTATACAAAAAGCCTTTACTGAAACACCTATGTCATTTGATGAAAAATGGCTTTCTGTCTGTGATGCTCCTGATGAGGAGAAAGGTATGGCTTTCACTCAAAATGTTTTAATTTTCCAAATAGCTGAACTGCATAGAATGCGAGATAAGGAACTGCAAAATCCGCAGAGATATTCAGGAATCAATTCCGAAACGGATAATTGGTGGTATAATTTTGACCCTTTTACTAATCTGGAATGTGGTGCAGAATGGTTTTTGGATAGTGCTGATAGTGAGGAAGATGATATTTCTGCTGACTGGGGATTTTTAGGAAAACTCCTTGAAATAGGGCGTGTTTATGAATAGATTTTTTATAATCAAATTCTAACCAGTTAATTTCCATAAAATACTTGAAAATAATCAAAAACAAAGGAGGAAATAGTTTTTAAACTAAATTTAAACATTCAAACAATGAAAAATGTTTTAATTATCAATGGACACCCAGACATGGTGCATTGCTAATAAAACTGATAAAACATCCCTTTTCTGAAATAGAGAAGGGAATTTTTATAAAGTTTAGTTGGGTAATTTGGAAAGCAGAAAACCTTTGAGAATAGGGAGGTGGCATTTCTCTATTTCCTTGGCGGCGGTAAGGAGGGTAAGGACTTTTTTGTCATTAACAAGCTCCAAAAAGGCATCTACAGCGGTGTTTTGTTCCAGCTCGTTTTGGTAACTGCTGCTAAAAGTATCAAAATCCTGCGTCTGGTGATAGGTTTTCCGTAGAAGTGTGGAAGGAGCGATTTCTTTTGCCCAAAAATCAAAATCCAACTCTTTTTTTTTGATACCACGAGGCCAAAGTCGGTCAGCAAGCACACGAAAACCATCGGTTTCATAAGGGATTTCGTAAACTCTTTTTAGGTTGATAAACATTTTAATTAAAATTTTATTTGTAAAAATATGAAT
>CAUSFO010000108.1:0-3017 GCA_963530895.1 uncultured Flavobacteriaceae bacterium
TCTTTTTTTGGTTCTAATTTCTTTTTTAAAGTTTTTGTAAGGATCCGCAGTCTTGCAGTTCTGGAGTAAAATTGCCAGCACTACGATTGCGAGCATTCTATAAATCATCATAATAAAGGGTTATCAGTATAATGGAAACGAATGAAGTATAAGTAAGGGTAACTATTCCCCACATTATGTCCTGCTGCCAACAAAGAAAACTCAACAAAAGCCCTATTAAAGCGATTAAAAGAGTGCTTTCCTTTCTGAATATGTCAAACATTTTTAGGATATAAACAGCATGGGCTAATAATAAAATCATAAGTGTTATCATAATATATCTTTTTCTTGTTCTTCTAATAATTGTTTTTGTCTCTCTAGTAATTCATCCAGCTGATACTGTAATTCTCGCCATTCGGCAAGGCTGTCGGCATCTTCCATCCGCGCCTCAATCTCTTTTATCATAGCCTCTATTTCTTCTAAATTCGGCTCAAATATTTCTGTCATGATGGTTGGTTTTAATTATTAGACATTTCATATTTTTGTTGTATTAACTCTCTTTTTATCACTCTTTTAAGTCTTCTTAAATCTTCAACAACCTTAATGCTCTGCTCCTGTATAACAATATTGACCGGTTCGCATTCTTCAAAAATTTTACTTATCATAGCTTTATCATCAATGCCATTAGCTCTGCATATCAGCTCCACATCTTCTTTTCTTGCCCCCAGCAGGTTATTGATAAATTTTCTTCCGAAACGGCTTGAAATCTCATCAAAACCGAGTTTATTATATTTAACCCCTTTGCTTATAGTTTTTTCTAAGTTTTCAGTCCCTGCTATTACAACTGCCATTTTATCCTCCAGCTCGTTATAAAGAGTAATAAACCAACGGAGGGCAGAAGGACGGAGTTTGTCGGCTTCATCTACGATTAAAAGAGGTTTTCTGCTTTGTCTCTTTGCAAAAAAGTCTATCACTTTCATTCCTAATTTATCTACCCCTACATAGCCTTTTCCTGCATCAATTCCTAGTTTTTGGCACAATTCTAAAAGAAAATCCCTCTTTGCCCACTCTCTGGCTTGGATGAAAAACACATTTTCCTCGCTGTTTACCTCTGAATAATGCTTTAGAGTAGCTGTTTTTCCACTTCCTGCCTTGTAGCTGATGGCCATAAACATACTTTCATTTTTAGCATCATTTAGAACATTGGTAATCTTTCTAAAATTCAATGTTTCGGCAAGCTGCCACTCATCAGAAGTAAAACCTAATGCCTGTGCTACCTTTGTCCATAGGCCGTCTGCGATTTTATCCCAGTTATCATTTCTCATTTGGGAGATTGTAGCCTCTGATACTCCGACTTTGGTAGCTACCCTTGCATAGCTACCTAATCGGGCTTTTTCTTCATGGATAGCTTGTACTATCTCTTTTTTTTGTAAATTTGTCATATCTATTTATTTTTAATAATCTTTCTTGTTTAGAAAGCTGTTTTCAAAGTCATCAGGGGCAATGTCGCTTCCTGATACTTTTTTTAGAGGGATATTTACTCCATTGTAGTAGTCCTCAAATCCATTGGCCTTCTTCTTATCCGTATTTATTCCTAATAATAGTTCCTCCTCATTCGCAACAGCTGTATATTGGTCTAAATCCTGCTGCTTCAGTTCTTCTATACGGCGTTCTCTTGCTTTCTGCTGTGAAATTTTGCCCAGTTCTTTGCCTGGTCCATGTTTCACTATTGGCTTAAGCTCCTGTGCTGTACATAATGAGACCAATAAATTGCCATGTTCTCTCCACAGATAGACTTCGTTTAAATCATCCAAATCATAAGAAACTAAAACCTGTTTGTTATGGTATTTGGCAATAATTTCATAATCCTCTACATCTATCTGGTAATAGAATTTTACCCCCATCATCTCTAAATGGAACTGTCCATTATTTCTTATTGTAATCTCTTTTTTCAACTCAAAGAGCATAGAGGTCTGCAGTCTGTTTACAAAGGTTACATGCTTCTTTTCGCTTTCATTATGCAGTTCCTTTGGTGTTTTATGCAGATTAGCATGTTTTCTGCTGTAGTAGGAGTATTTTAAATTCCTCCATTGTTCTATCAGCGTTTCACATTCTGTATAAGCCTGCACTACATCAAATCCCGCTTTCCTGCTTTCTTTTTTTAGTTTTGCCAGATATTCTGGGCTTCTTTGGGCAGTCAGTCTTGTAGAAGTAATCCCTTCTCCGTAGTAGTATTTTGACCCCATCAGAATGACACTCTGGAAAGTTCCGAACCAACGCTCTATTCCTGCTTTTTCTTTAGCATTGTGGCTCATCGTAACGATAACTCCCATCGCTTCCATTCTCTCAAACAGGCGTTTTATCTGGTCTGTATTATGCCCTGGGAAACGGTCAGTTACCAGTTCATAAGGCAGATATCCCGCTGTCTGTACTGCCATTTTCATAGCTCTTGCAAAGCTGGAGTGGTCTTCTGCATAGGTAAAATCATATCCCAAAATATCTCCGCTCATTACATCCCGAACTACCACCACCATTAGATGTCTTTCTACCTTATTCCCATTTTCATCTTTGGTTTGGTGGGCTATGATATTGACCCTCGTAGCATCCACTTCCCAGCAGTCACCAGCATAAAAAGCATCAGCAAAAGGGATGTATGACTTATGTATATTGGCTTTTTTACTGCTTCCATATCGTTTTTGAGCTGTCAAAAACTGAGCATGAGCCGTTTCAAATATCTTCTGTCCAAACCATCTGTCGGATGGTTTTCTTCTCCCTGTTCTTTCGCATGCTTCCCATATCTGGCGGATAATATATTTATCCGTAAAGTTTGCTCCTTCTGCTCTCAGCTGCATTGCCCAGCCGAAAACCACAGGGTCGTTATATACCTCCGCATTGAGGTTTCCTACCCTCGGAAGGTGGATGATTTCTGGTATAGAATGGTCAAACTCCTCCAAGATGTCTATTTTTTCCTTTAATCTTATAGGATTATGCGGGATATATTGTAAGTCCATTTCTTTTAGAATAGGGCTTAAATCTTT
>CAUSFO010000109.1:0-2996 GCA_963530895.1 uncultured Flavobacteriaceae bacterium
TGTTAATCCAGCTTTCTCCTATAATCTTCTCTAAATCAGATGGTTGTTTAGGAAGGCTTATTTTAGGAGCAGAAACTTGCGGCTTAGGAGCAGTAGGTGTTGTTATAACTGGTTTTTCAGTTGCTTTTTCAGCCGAGGTTTCTATTGACCTTTCAACAGGTTTTTCAACAGGAGTTTTTACTGTATTTGCAGTAGAGACAGAAGAGAAATTACTTTGTCTTTTTAACTCAGCCAATACATTCTCCAATTGTTTTATTTCATTGTAAATAGCAGTCTGCCTATATAATAAATTTCCTATTTTTTGTTCTAGTTCATTTATCTTTTGCGGGTTCATTTTTTAATAATTTACGCAAATATATGATTTTATTGTCTAAATATATGTAGAAAGTTTTTGTGAAATCTATTTTTCATGTTAAAGAAAATTATTATATTTGCCGACTAAACTTAGATGATAAAATGAGTACAATATTTATATTACTGATGGTTGCTATCATCATTGCATGTATTTTGTTAGCTATTATTATTTTAGCTCAAAATCCTAAAGGAGGGGGGCTTTCAGGAACTTTCGGAGGAGCATCTTCTGCATCTTTTGGGATACAGAGAACTAATGATTTTATGGAGAAAGCTACATGGACACTTGGTGGTGTCGTGGTAGGGCTTATTTTTCTAAGTGTGGTGCTTACAGCGAAGCCTTCTGCGGTAGTAGTGCCAACAAATGCGAAGCCTCAGACTACTGCACCAAGCAATGCAGCAAAGACACCAGCGAAAGCTGATGAATCTGCAAAGACAAAATAAATTTGGGTTAATAATTATATAAATATCGGTTTAAAGCGAATTTCTTTAAACCGATTTCTACTTTTAAAGAAATTTAATTACTTAGTAAAAGATAAAAATAATAATTGATTATGAAAAAAGCAGGAATTTTATTATCATTTTTGGTGGGAATGAATTTTGTTTCGGCTCAGGAAAAACCTGTGTCAGAGACACAAGCAGACCTTTCTATTGTAAACAAAATAACCTATAATCCTTACAGAAAAGGAGCAATATTTTTGTATTGGGGCTGGAATAGGGCTATTTATAGTAATTCAGATGTTCATTTCAGAGGGAATGGCTATGATTTTACGCTTCATAATATGATAGCTAAAGATAGACCGACAGACTTTAGTTTTGATGATTATCTTAATCCACTTCGTGTTACAATTCCTCAGACTAATGCTAGAATAGGGTATTTTATTAAGGATAATTTGGCTCTTGTTTTGGCGCTAGACCATATGAAATATGTGATGAAACAAGACCAAACGACAGATTTTACTGGGAAAATTTCTGACCCTCACTATGCAGCGATGGTTAGAGATGGAAAAGTGGATTTGACAGATGGAGAATTCCTTACATTTGAGCATACAGATGGGCTTAATTATGTAAACATCGGGGCTGAGAAGTATAATAAAATATATCAAGGGAATAATTTTAATATTACTTGGTCTTACGGTGGAGGTTTAGGAGTTTTATATCCAAAATCTAATGTTAAGCTTTTTGGGAATGAGAGAAGCGACCGTTTCCATGTGGCTGGATTTGGACTAGATGCTAGAGCGAGTTTGAATTTTGTTTTCTGGAAGCATCTAATGGCGAGAGTAGAAGCGAAATACGGCTATATCAACATGCCTGATGTGAAGACAACGCTGAACGACAGACCAGACAAAGCGCAACAAGATTTTGTTTTTGGACAAGTAAATTTCGGAGTTGGATATATTTTCCAAACAAGAAAAAGCAAATAAAAATTGACAGCCATGAGTTTAGACTTGTGGCTGTTTTTTTAATCTTAATTTCTTAAAGTCCTAAAATTAATTTTGCAATGGTAAAATAAACCATCACGCCGAGGATATCGTTGGAAGTGGTGATGAATGGGCCTGTAGCGATAGCTGGGTCTATTTTGTTTTTGTTGAGGAATATAGGGACAATAGTGCCTATCATCGCTGCGATGATGATGACAGAAAGCAGAGCTACGGAAATCGTAATGGAAATCATCATATCATGATGATTGACAAATAGATTGAATCCTAAAATAATCAGTGATAAAATCAATCCCGAAGCCACAGCTACGCTCACTTCTTTCATTAGAGTTTTTAGGGTGTTTTGTCCCAAAGTATTATTGGCAAGTCCCTGCACGATAATAGCTGAAGCCTGTACGCCGATGTTTCCAGCAGTAGCCGCTATCAGCGGAACGAAGAACATCAAGGCAGGGACATGGCTCATCGCTTCTTCATTTCCTTGTAGAACTCGCGAACCTATCAGACCGCCCACCATTCCTATGAACAGCCACGGAAGACGGGCTTTGGTGATATTTAGAATGGTGTCTGTAGAGTCAATATCCGTAGCAATCCCTGATGCCAGTTGGTAGTCTTTATCCGTTTCTTCTTTGATGAAGTCCATGACATCATCTATGGTAATTCTCCCTACTAATCTTCCCAAAGCATCTATTACAGGCACCTCAAAGAGGTCGTATTTTTGCATGTATCGTGCCACATCTTCGGCAGGTTCATTGTCCTGTACACATCTTATTTTAGAATTATACACATCCGAAACCTTGGAAGAAGTGCTGGTGGTGAGCAGTTTTTTTAAACTGAGGGTGCCGATGAGTTTGTCCTGTTCATCCACCACATAGATAGAGTAGACTTCATCCATGTCTTCGGCTTGTTTGCGCATTTCTCTTACTGCCGCGATGATGGATAGATTATGGTCTACTTTTACCAGCTCTGTTGCCATGAGACTTCCCGCTACATGGTCATCATAGCGAAGGAGTTCTACGATGCTCTGCGCTAGTTCATTATCATCTATATGCTGAATGATTTCATTTTGCTGGTGTTCAGGAAGTTCAGCAATGATGTCTGCTGCATCATCAGAATTTATCTCACCAATGATTTCTTCTGCGATTTCTTTGGTAGAGAAGTTTTTTAGGAATTCTTTTCGGTCTTCTTCATCGATGTACAAAAGCATTT
>CAUSFO010000110.1:0-2979 GCA_963530895.1 uncultured Flavobacteriaceae bacterium
GTAAAGTCCCAGCGCCACCGTAAAACCAGAAAGCACCGTCCGAAGCATATTACTCCGAATAGAACTGAAAATCTCCTGCCAGCGGTCTAAATCAAACATTTTTTGGTTGGTTTTTATTTAAAAATATGTTTATAAAACAAATTGTTCTATGACTTCATCGCTCTCTATGATGCCGTCTTTTAGGAAGACATTTCTCTTTGTCTGCGCTGCTACATCGGGCTCGTGGGTTACGATGATGATGGTTTTTCCTTGATTGTTGACTTCTTGCAGAAGTTTCATAATGTCGTGGGTGGTTTTGCTGTCCAAAGCTCCTGTTGGCTCATCGGCAAGGATAATTCTCGGGTTGGTGATTAAGGCTCTGGCGATGGCTACTCTTTGTTTCTGCCCTCCCGAAAGCTCGTTTGGCAGGCGGTTTGCCCAGTCTGCAAGACCTACTTTTTCTAGATAATCTAGGGCTCTTTGGTTTCGTTCTTTTCTGCTTACATTTTGATAATAGAGCGGAAGAGCTACATTTTCCAAAGCGGTTTTATAGCTGATGAGGTTAAACGATTGAAACACAAATCCTAAAAACCTAGAGCGGTATTCTGCGGCTTTGGCTTCGTTGAGATGTTCTATGGGAATGCCGTCCAGCTCGTAGATTCCGCTGTCTTTTTGATCCAAAATCCCGATGATGTTCAGCAGAGTGGATTTCCCAGAACCTGATGAACCCATGATAGACACGAACTCGCCCTCTGAAATATCCAGATTTATTCCCTTCAAAACATGAAGTTTGGATTTTCCTATATCGTAGGATTTTTGTAAATCTTTAATAAAAACCATATGAATTTATTTAAACAACAGCAACATTTCTGACAAATTTAGTAAATTTGTGACAAATATCCATTAATGTAAAGCGAAATATTCGCTAAAGGATAAAATTTTTAAATAAAAAATAGTTTTTTACAAGAAAAATTCTGATATTAGCCAAGAAAAAAGATAAAATAATGGAAGCAACATTTGAGAAACTAATTTCTTATCTTCCTGAAGGACAGTGGAGGGCGGTGTGTATAATGGTAATATTTTTCTTTTTTCTTTTTGTGGTATACAAAATAGGCGAAATCTATGGACAATTGGCAAGCGAAGAAGCCTTAGACAGAAATAAAAAGATTTTATTGATCATGTTACGCATCTTATTGGGACTTTTTGCCCTTTGGATGTTATGGGATTCTTTGATGACAAGTGCACTCAAGCAGAAAAATCAGCCCGAAATAATAATAGCAAACTTTATAAAAATCATATTATGAAAATAAAATATATCATATTAACTGTAATCGTTGTAGCGGTTTTATTTATAGGTTATTCTTATTATCAATCTAATAAAAATAATGATAAATACATAGAATTTGAAAAACAAGCCCAAAATGATATAAAAAACAATAAAAAGAAATATTATCATTTCGGATTCGTTCCTATGAATAAGCAGAATGATTTATACAATGTGCTTGATAAAAATAATGTTCAAATTATCAATATGGACTGTGCTGCTATTCCAGAATTGGTTCATTATAATGATGTGATACTGAGTAGTATAAAATAAAAATATGAGAATTTATAAAATTATTTTCCTTGTTTTTTTCTTTTCTTTTTCTGTGGTCAATGCTCAGAAAAAGTGGACATTGCAGGAGTGTATACATTACGCTTTTGAGCATAATCTGCACATCAAACAGAGCAGACTGGAAAAAAACAATCAGGAAAATAATCTAAAAACAGCTAAAAAAGAGCGTGTTCCGAGCGTTTCTGCAACGGTGAGCAATACGGCTAATTTTGGGCAAAATCAAGATGTTTTCGGGAACCACCGCAGAAATGATAATTTTAATAATTCTGTGAACATCGGCGCAAGTGTGACCCTCTACAACGGAAGCCGATTGGAAAAACAAATTCAAAAATCTCAGTATGAGGTGGAAGCCAGCGCTTATGATTTGGAAAGGATAAAAAGCGATATTTCCCTTCAGATAGCCCAGCAGTATTTGAATATTTTGCTGAATAGAGAGGTAGAAAATATCAATAAATCCGCCTACGAAAACGCACAGAAAGTCTATGAAAAAGCGGAAATAACCACTAGGGTAGGAACTACCGCCCAAACGGTTTTAGCGGAAGCAAACGCCTCTATGGCAAGGGAATACCAAAATATGAAATCGGCAGAAGTAAATACCAAAAACGCACTATTTTCATTGGCTTTACTGCTTCAGTTGGAGGATTATAAGGACTTTGATGTAGCGGGCTGGGATGTGGCAGAAAATGTAGAAAAAACGGATTTTTCGGTAAGTGAAGTTTTGGAAAAGGCTTACAGCTGGCATCCGCAGATAAAGGGAGCAGAAGCGAGAATAAAAGCCTCTGAAATTCAGACAAAAATAGCAAATACGGGTTTCCTTCCGTCTATTACGGCCAGCGCGGGCGTTGGGACATTTTATTTTAATTCATTTAATAATGATGGAGGCAGGGATTTCGGTCAGCAGTATAAGGACAATTTTGGACAGCAAATAGGACTTACTGCGAACATTCCTATTTTCAACAAAGGAATTACAAAAATACAAGTAGAACAGGCTAAAATAAATGAAGATATAGCCAAAAATAACCTGCAACAGCAAAAACAAGAACTTTTGCAAAATATCCAAAAGGCAGAATACACGGCAGAAAATAACTTTGAAGTTTATAAATCGGCGGTGGAAGCGGAAAAAAGCTCAAAACTGGCGCTGGATTTCATGGAAAAGAGCTATCAGGCAGGGAAATCATCTATCTATGACCTAAATACAGCGAGAAACAACTATGTAAATGCCCAAGGCTCGGCAGCACAGGCGAAATACAATTATTTATACCAAGTCAAACTGCTGGAGTTTTATGCAAAAGGTTCTTTGGTCGGACTTGCAGAATAGATTTGGAAGAAAAATATTTAAAACAAAAATATAAAGTTTCAATTATATTATAAAAAAGAGGCTATCG
>CAUSFO010000111.1:0-2724 GCA_963530895.1 uncultured Flavobacteriaceae bacterium
CATCATTTTGGATTTTAGCAAGATAGTCTCCTTCTTGATTAGATTTTTTTACAGAATCATTGAATTTAGGGTGAGTATCTGCGCTTCCGTAATACTGCCCATAGAGAGACATCACAGCCATAGTTTGGTCTTGTTGCATTCTCTTTACCCAGAGCTGGTTAGCTTCATCCCAAACAGGCATATCGATTCCTAATCTTTTACATACCTCTTCTGCTGACATTCCATTAGTCATTTTAGAGGCAGCCGCTGCGTAGTCTTGCAGAGAAATACCATGTATAGGCTGTAGCATAGGATTACTATCATCATGAGCCATATTCATGTAAGGATTCTCAAAAGAAGTATTATACTCCTCTCCATTTTCATCGTAATTCTCTAAGAAATCATCACTTTCTCCATTAAACTCGCCTGAGTTTTTGATGATAGCATCATTGTTTTTCTTAAGCTGAGCTTGTTCCTCTGGTGTTCCTCTCTTTCCTGCTGCACGCATCTCGATAAGGACTTTATACCCATCATCCATCAAGCCTTTATAAAACTCAAAGAATCTGATAGTTGCTTTGAGGAGGGAGTCATTTCCGTTGTAAGCTCCCAGCTGTTTCACTTCTGCGATATAATCCTCCAAATCCTCTTTCCACTGAAGGCGCACTTTTTCTGCTCGAGCATAGTCTTTGGAATCCATAGCAGCATTCATATCAGCCATATTGTCTTCGCATTTATTTGCTACACACATCAGCTCGTTATTATACTCTATGGCATTGTCAAAGCTACCCTTTGCATAGTATACACCTTCCTCTTCATCATAACCTCTCTTTTCTGGCTGATTTTTAGGCTGGTTATCTTCTACAAGGTCTTGAACTTTTTTAAAAAGATTTTTAAACATAATTTTTTCTTTTTTTGAAATCTTAAAAATTATTCAAGATTATTTTTAGTCATCCTCGTATTTTTCAAGGAAGTCATCAGAAACTTCATTCAGTTTATCTGTAAAACGCTGTATCAGATTGTTGTTGTTTTTCAGCTGAGCTTGTTCCTCTGGCGTTCCTCTCTTTCCTGCTGCACGCATCTCGATAAGCACTTTATATCCATTATCCATCAAACGGTCATACTCATCCAAGAATGCAATAGCAGCATCCATCAGCATAGTATCTCCTTTGTATGGCCCTAATTTTCTAACCTGCTCTTTGTAAGTTTTCACATCTTCTTTCCACTGAAGACGCACTTTTTCTGCACGAGCATAGTCTTTGTCATCCATGGCATCATTCATATCATCCATGTTGTCATGATTTCCGTTTGTGATGCAGATAATTTCGTTATTATATTCTACTTCATCATCAAAACTACCTTTAGCATAATATACTCCTTCTTCTGCATCATAACCTCCTTTTGGTTCATCATTTCCACCTACTAGGTCTTGTACTGTTTTAAAAAGATTTTTAAACATAACTTTAATTTTTTTTGGTTAATAAATATTTTAATTTTCAATGGAACAAATGTATAAACTTACTTTATCCCTCCAATAAAAACAGCGTCTACAAAGCGTCTACAAACTTTTAAATTTGTTATAAAATATTGATTTTCAATTAAATATTTTGTAGACACCTAATTTCATAACCAAGTTATCTTTATTTTATCTTTTAAATGCAAATGAAATTTAAAAACTATATTTCTAATTTTATTTGCATTTATTTTTCATTTCGGACAAATTTTTCTCAAATTCATCAGAAGGGATTCCTTTTGCACCAAAATTTTCTAACATTCCAACCGCCAACTGAAGATAATCACCATCCAACTGAGCTAATTCTGCTATGATTTTTCGGTATAAATCTGGTTTTTCATCAAGATTAAACTCAGCATAAACCTGCATATCGCTCATTTCTCTATAAAAAACTTTTTTGTTCGCCTCGGCAAGTACTGGCACCGTATCAGCTAAAACCTTCCATATAGCGGCTCTCCATAAGAAATAAACCAAAAATTTTTCTTCCGATACCGCATTACTGCTGGAAATTTTTTCATAAAATTCTTCCTCCTTTTTGGTTTTTTCTTCAGCAAAATCCTTCGCTACAAACTCATATTCTCGCATTTTATCACTCGGCACGAATGTATTCTGCGTCTGGCAATATGGACAGGTTATATAAGTCGAAATAAAATACAACTCCTTGATTTCCAAACCAGCACCACACTGAGAACAGTGAAAATTATCCTTCACTGCATTATATTCCTCTACTATTTCACGGAGTTTTTCCTCTGCAGAAGGCTCTTTCACATGACTCTCAATGCTATCCGAGAGGTCTCTCATCTTGTCTTTCCATTTTTCAAAATCATCATGGATTTTTCTGAACCATTTCTCCTGAAGTTCTCCTTCTGGTGTTTGCGCCTCATAAAAAGAAGGTTCATAGGGCTTTATCTGCTGTTTAAAAACATCCTCCGCCTTGTCTATAATTCCATTAAACTGTCCCTTTACCCCCATCAAAAAATTCCCAAAACTGCGTTTATATGGGTCTGTATCCTCATCATATATCTCCTGCATAGCATCGCGGGTTTCCTTTGCTAAGGACTCTGCTCTCTCAGTCAGTTTCTCTATAAAAACTCTAAATCTTTGCTCTAAATCATTCATATTCATTTATTTATATTTTTACTATTTTATCTATTATCAAATAAACCGAGATTTCTCTCGGTTTTATATTTATTATTCTTTTACTCTGATAAGGGAATTTTTCTCATTATACTCCT
>CAUSFO010000112.1:0-2713 GCA_963530895.1 uncultured Flavobacteriaceae bacterium
AACTCTGAAACCCAAGAATATATACCTCGTATCCAAGACTTTACTTGATGTATTATCTTATGTAATGTAGGAAAATTCTTCCCATTATTACTAGGAATTTGAGTTATATCAAAGTCTTTTATAGGTTTATATCCTTTCCATTTGTCAGTAGTAACTTGTGCTGTTTTACTAATGTGTTTGTCAAATATTGTTCGTAATGATTTTGATTGAAAAAGCAAATATATTGATAAATTTCTAAACCATATCCGAGGAAGGATTTTTGGTGAAAAATAGCCTTAATCTATCCGCAATCCCAGTTGTAGAGAACATCTTCAAAATTGAGTTTCTCCAAATTTTCTTTGCTGATAAAGAAATTACCAACTCCAGCATCTCCCCACATTATAGAATAGTCTTCCTCCTCCTTATTCCAGTCAGAGTCTATCTGTAGAAGGAGTTCTGTGTAGGTTCCTTCTTCGCGAGGGTCATCTTGCGCGAAAGCAGGGTAGCCGCCTATTTTGTGTCCTGACCCATCATTTAGCACTTCGTGGATATTGTCTGGCATTTCAAAAATATCCATGATTTCATCATCAGGAAAATCTTTTTTCCATTTATTTGCATATACTTCATCAAAAAAATTATCAGATGTGGAAACTCCTTCTTTAGTTTTTGTAAAGGACAAAGTAAACTGATGCTCTGGCTCAAAGGGAAGGTGACAGTCTTCTAAAACATAGATTTCTCTAATGTCTTTTTCCTGCATTCCTTCTGAAAATGTAGGATGATATACTACATGGCTGAAGTCATAATAATCTTCATAAATATTCTGAGCTATCCAAAACTGCAAAAGTCCTTTTTTAGGATAAATGTTGTTTTCTGGCAGCTGCTCACAGTTGATCTGTGCGAGCATAAAGAGCAGGTCGCCCTCTGGTGTAGTGGGAATAGCGCTTCCTGTCGGGATATAGGGAAGCCCGCCGAACTTGCTGTCTGTCAGCGATAGCTGCTCAGAAAGTGCAATGGAAATACGGATAACTTCACGCTCTGCGGCATGGTTCAGTTCTTCTGCGAATTTTATTAATTGTTCTTTTGTAGGGTTCATTTTATTTGTAAATTTTAGAGTTTTTATTTAGTTTATTCAAGGGAAATTCCTCCTAAATTAAGCATTTTTAAATCAAATTCCTGATTTTTAATAATGTTTTTATCAGAATTTTTCTTTTTCAAAGCCAGTTTTCCAGAGCGAAATCCATATTCTTTTGCTAAGAGTTTCAATTTATCAGATAAAACTGCATCAAAGAGTTTTTTTAATTCTTCGTAATCCATAATCATTTTTTTAGTGAAAATTTAGTCCAAATCTTTAATAGAAGTTTAAAAACTACAACCAACTTATAGAGTGTCCGTATTTTCTCACTTCTTCAAATAGCCTTTTGGCATCGTTTTTAATGGAATCACGATACTTTTTTTGTATTTTATTTTCAGCTCTTATGAACCATTCATCAAAAATCATTTCCCATTCGGTAACTCTTTGTTTTTTTATTTTTAAGTTGGCATCATCAGGAAATTTTTCAGCAATCATGAGTAACATATCTAAATACCCTAATAATGACTGGGCAGGTTCATCGGTTTCTTTCATCCATTCGATGGTATCTTCGATTTTGGATATTGAGAAATGGAAATAGCCCAATCCCACTAAATCCGCCCTGTCATTCTCATAGATGCCTGTTCCGTATATTTTCATGTTTCTAATTTTATTAAAAGAATTTAAATTTATTTAGCCTGCATAAATCTTGTGGAGTGTTTTTCCTGTTACATAGCAGAATTATTGACTTTGTATTTTATGGCTAAGTTTTCAAACATTTCATTTTCTTTGTTTTTATTCGAAAGAAAATAAAAATTCTGCAGAGATAGTTTAGAAAAAACATCGCTGATGCTTTGAAAATCTACCTTTGAGAAAGTTATAGCCAAGTTTTTTAATTTTTTTAGGTTGTATATATCACTGATATCTTCTAAGTTTTTGCAATTTAGAATTTGTAGTGTATGCAGAGTTTCTGATTTCAATTTGGGAATAGAAATCAGCCCTTTAACGGTATTGATATCCAATCTCTCTAAATTCAAGCAATTGAGAAATGAAAAATCGGATAGTTTTCTGCAATTAGTCAATGATAAATGGTTGATATTCGGGAATTTATATGCAAGTGTCTGCTCGTCTATGAGTTCGTTCAGCACTTCTAAGTTTTTCATGCTGATTTTCTCATCCAAATTAGCTAAAACAACTTTTCTTAATGACAAATTCTCGATGGGATTATTATTTATAATATCATAGTATTTATCTGGAAAAACCAAATCATTTACATATAAACTGGATATTTTTTCAAATTTTCTTAAAGGAGAAAAATCAATATTTTTATTTAAATTTCCACTTATTGTAAAAGTTCTAAGGTCATTGATACGCTCTAATGCATCAATATGAGAAAGAGGTGTCGCCTGATGAGCTAAAATATCAAGATGATGGACACTGGGTAAAAATGAAAGAACATCTAAGCCATTTATAGAATCGTTTGATGAATTGTCTTCTAAAATAACGATTAGTTTAAATCCATCTATATTTTTAATAATTTCGGCTAAATCAAGTAAAATATTTTCTGGGACTCCGCCATATATGGATAGACTTTTATTTTTTTTAATGGAAAAAACCACATCATCAGATAAGTCCCATGTATTCGTGGTTAGTCTTACATGATTT
>CAUSFO010000113.1:0-2689 GCA_963530895.1 uncultured Flavobacteriaceae bacterium
GAGAAGTTTTTTAGGAATTCTTTTCGGTCTTCTTCATCGATGTACAAAAGCATTTCCGCAGAAACATCATTGTCCATGAGTTCGTAGAGAAATACCCTTTGAGAATCATCTAAAATCCCAAACAAATTAGCAATATCCACCGCCTCCATCTCCGAAATAATTTCCGAAATGGCTTTTGCATTTTTCTCTTCAATGTACGAAAGCAGCGGCTGGTAGATGTTTTCTTCTTTTGGCATGGGTTATTTTAGATTTTCTTTCCACTCATTGGTAAATGAGATGAAGTCTTGTACTGATAGTTCTTCTGCCCGCAAATTTAAGAAATTATGACCAGAAAGTTCCTCAGGAATGTTTAAAACTTTTAGTGCATTGTTGAGTTTTTTTCTTCTTTGGTTAAAACCAGCTTTTACGATATTTTTGAATAAAGTCTCATTTCCAGCAAGTCCTTCTTTGGGATTTCTAAGCAATGAAATTACGCCAGATTTCACTTTTGGTGGTGGATTGAAAACATTTTCATGAACCGTGAAAAGATATTTGACATCATAATAAGCCTGAACCATGACGGACAAAATTCCATAATCTTTCGTTCTGGGAACGGCTGCTGTTCGTTCGGCTACTTCTTTTTGGAACATTCCCGCCATTTCTGGTATCTGCTGATAGTTTTCTATAATGTGAAATAAAATCTGCGAAGAAATATTGTAAGGGAAATTTCCTATCACGGCTGCCTGCTCATTTGGAAAAATTTTAGAAAAATCCACTTTCAGAAAATCTCCCACAAAATGGTTTTCTTTTAGCTGAGGATAATGCTCTTTGAGGTAGGCGATAGACTCTGCATCTATCTCCGCTACAAAGGTTTCGGTTTCTTTTTCTAAAAGATATTTGGTGAGAACTCCCATCCCAGGGCCTACTTCCAAGACTTTATCATATCCGCTGAAATGGAGGCTGTTTGCGATTTTTTTTGCGATATTTTCATCGGTTAGGAAATGCTGTCCGAGGTGTTTTTTAGCCTTTACACTCATTAAATTCTAAATTTTTCAGCAAAGTTAAGGCTTTTTTAAACAAAATTTATGATTTAATTAACATCAATTTTTTCGTATTCCTACTTTGATTTAGCGAGATTTTTTCTATTTTAGCCGAAAAATTTATCAAATGGCACATTCAATAGATGATTTTAATAGAAGAAGGCTGCGTTCAAGTAATATTACTGTGGTTATCAGTATCTCATTGGTTCTTTTTTTGGTTGGACTTTTTGGGTTGATTTTGATAAATGCACAGAAATATTCTGACTATATCAAGGAGCAGCTGGTCGTTGCAGTGTATTTTGATGAATATCTTGATCCTAAGGATTCTGCAAAAGCGGGTGAATATCAGCAGGAAACCTACAAATTGATTTCAGAGCAGAAATATGTAAAAAAGACAAAATTCATTACCAAAGAAGAAGCGAAAATAATAGCTAAAAAACAGCTGGGAATAGACACAGAGGGACTTTTTGAAGAAAATATTTTCCCTCCATCAGTAGAAGTTACCCTAAAGCCAGCCTATGTAGCTCCTGATACTATCAATGCAGTAATAAACCATTTACAAGGGATAAAAGGAGTAAGCGAGGTGAAAAATGACACCAAAATGACACAGGAGGTCTATTATAATTTGGATAGAATTTTGCTGTGGATTATAGGATTTACCGTATTATTCTTGATCATAGCTATCGTGCTTATAAATAGTTCAATCCGCCTTAAAATTTTCTCTAAAAGGTTCATTATCAAGACAATGCAGTTGGTGGGAGCAAGAAGAAGATTTATCTTGAAACCATTTATAAAAGAAGCGGTTATTTTAGGCTCTATAGGGGCGTTTATTGGGCTTGTTTTCCTTTTCTCAGCGTGGTATTACTTTACAAATCAGATTGGTTCTGAGTTTGTTCCAGATACTAATAAATTCATATGGTTGATATTGGGCGTTGTAGTCGTTGGAATTGGTATTACAGTTTTCAGTACAGTGTTTGCGACATGGAGATTCTTGAAAACAAAAACAGACGATTTATATTATTCTTAAAAGAGAAATAGCATAATGAAAAATAAAAATACAGAAACATCTCCTACAGAAAGCACATTTTATTTCAGTAAGAGTAATTTTAAGTTGATGCTGATAGGTTTGGGGCTTATAGCTTTTGGATTTGTCCTAATGATGGGCTATGGAGCGAATACCAAGCCAGATGGCTCTTTTGACCCAAACTACTGGAATGATGATATTTTTTCTGTGGTGAAAATCAGAATAGCGCCTTTATTGGTGGTTGTTGGTTTTGTGGTCCAGGTGGTTGCTATACTAAAAAGAAATAAATAATGGATATAGTAAAAGCTATTATTGTTGCAATCGTAGAGGGGCTTACGGAGTATCTTCCGATTTCTTCTACGGCTCATATGGGATTTACAGCGGCTTTGCTCGGAATGGAAGAGTCGGAATATCTTAAAATGTTCCAAGTGTCCATTCAGTTTGGGGCGATTCTTTCCATTGTAGTTTTGTATTGGAAAAAGTTTTTTGACTTTTCTAATTTTAATTTTTATATCAAACTGGCTTGTGCTGTTGTTCCAGCCTTGATTTTAGGAAAATTATTTGATGATAAAATAGAAGCAGTGCTTGGTAATCAGATAGTTATCTCTTGTGTTTTGGTTTTGGGAGGAGTTGTTTTACTCTTTGT
>CAUSFO010000114.1:0-2677 GCA_963530895.1 uncultured Flavobacteriaceae bacterium
CCAGCGATATGGAAATAGAATCTATCACACTTCACAAAGGTGAGCTGGCGACAGCAGGATTTGCGCTGTTCAATGGATATTTGCCAGAGAGCACTTATTTCAGATTTACTGTTCCAGAAGGGCAGATTGCAAAATACCAAAAAGGACAGACTGTAAATATGGAAGTAGTGTATAACAAAGCTACTGTTTCAGGGAAGATAATGACGATAAAACAACTGACCAAATATGCCGATGTGACCACTGCTTTCCCAGATTATAAAATGCAGGAAGCTGTTTATGAAATAAAAGTAAAACCACAGGATATTCAGCAGACAAAAAATATCTTGGTAAACTCTAATGTAATCCTAAAATAATGAAAAAGTTTATTCACTTACTAAAGCGTGAGTTCAAAATATTCTTGGCAAATGACACCCTGCGAAGTGTATTTATCCTCGGGCCTATAGTTTACGGACTGCTCATTGGGTTTACCTACAAAGAAGGAAAAGTGGACAATCTCCCAGTGATAGTCATAGACCAAGACCACACACCCACATCCTCCACAGTGGTGGATATGCTGGGAGACAATAAAACGATAAAAGTCCTCCACTATACTCAAGAGCCGCTAAGACTGGAAGATGAAGTTATCAAAACAAAAGCTGCCGCAGTGGTGAAAATCCCTGAAAACTTTGAGAAAGATATATTGCTGAGAAAATATCCTGAAATAAATGTTTATGTAAATACAGGAAATGTTCTTACTGCGAATTTCTCCTCCAAAGCGATTCAGGTGACACTCGGGACATTGTCCGCGGGAATGGAAATGAAAACTCTCCAAAAAAGAGGAGCCAATGCAGAACAGGCAAAGATGCAGTACGAACCCTTCAAGGCGAACTACATCACGATGTTTAATACCACTTCCAATTATCTTATCTTCATGTGGCCTGCCATGATGGGCGTGGTTTTTCAGCAGGTAGTACTGCTTGCTATGGCGGTAAGTTTCGCTTCGGATTTCCGTAGAAAGAGTTTCTTGGAGAATTATAAAGGCAGTCCTGCTATTCTAATGCTTGTCATGAAATGTCTTCCTATTTGGATAATTTCCGTGGTAAATATCCTTATACTTTCGGCGATGGGCTGGTATTTTAAGATACCTGTTTTAGAAAATATATTTGGATTTGCGATTCTTGCTACGGTTTTCATCATGACCTGCACATTTTTGGGCGCGCTTTTCAGTGTTCTTTTGCCCAATGCCTTGAAGGCAACGCAGTTTCTGATGATTATCGCTTCGCCAGCGTTCATCATCGGTGGATTTACTTGGCCAAGCAGTGCGATGCCTACAGCGATACAGTATTTGGCGAATATCATCCCGCTGACGCCATTTTTGGAAGCCTTCAAGATTATCCTTATCCAAAAGGGAAGTTTTGAGCTGACTTATCCATACCTTCAGCATTTGCTGATTTTGATGTCAGTTTATTTTGTGCTGTGTGTTTTGGCTTTAAAATTAAAAGTAAGAAAGCTTTCACCAGTAGAAAAAGAAGAGGAAGAAGAGAATTTTTAAACCTAAAAAAATAAACAAAATGAAGAGGGTAAAGTGGTTGTTATATGTTTAGTTTGTTTGTTTGAATGCCTTGGCTGAAAAAGTCAAGGCATTTTTTAGTAAATTGCACCAAAATTTCAGCAATGATATTAGATTATCTCAGTCAGCATGTGACTATCAACGAGACAATTAAGGCTTTTTTTGAAAAAGAGTGTATCAGAGAATTTTACGAAGAAGGCAGTGAAATAAGCGGCTGCGGGCAGTTTAACCGAAAGATATATTTCGTGGAGGAAGGTCTTACGCGGACATTTTATTATGAAAAAGGCAAAGATATCACGAGTAATTTCTACACCGAGGGCAAAATCATGGCGCAGATAGACACCATCTACAACGGCGAGCCCTCGCGCTACGGCATACAGGCGATAGAGAAAAGCGTCATCGTTTCCTGCGAATACCACAAGCTGGAAGCTACACTGAATGTCTCTAAGGAGTATTCCGAGTTCAGCAGATTCGTTCTGGGAAAACTAATGACGCAGATGCAGGAGCGGATAGCCTCCCTGCAATACATGACCGCAAAAGAAAAATACAACCACCTGATGGAGAAAAATCCCAGCATCATACTAAGGGCGCCGCTCGGTATGGTGGCTTCTTACCTTGGGATTACGCAGGAAACCCTGAGCAGGATAAGAAGTAATGGCTGATCAGTTTATTTTTGAGTGTGGTTTTTTCGTTTTTTTTATTCCTATATGAAAAGCAAGAATGTGGGCAGTATACATTCTAGTTCTATTTTTTACACAAATTCTGTGATAAATTGTAATGAAGTTATAAAACAAGATTTTTTAGCCTAAAATGGATGTTTTGTTTATTGTTTGTTGATAATCTGTTATTTAAAAATAACCCTTTCATATTTTTTACAAGTATTTTGGAGAATTTATAGTTTCAAAAAAGGGTTGGTTTTTGGTATGACTATTTTCTTATCATTATCTCATTAGATTGTATCTTCCCACTAAAAAACTTATATCCTTTAAATTCCTCTTTTTGCTTTTGGGTTAAATGATCATAAATCTTTTCATCTATACAGATTTCTAAAAACATAGGATAATCTACATTTTTATCTAAATGATAATAATAGTATGAAGAAGAATTGATATCTAAACCTATATTAAT